>CAYXXW010000121.1:0-7774 GCA_964469115.1 uncultured Melioribacteraceae bacterium | reverse complement strand
TACTACCATTCGAAAATCTACAAATCATATAAATAGCTCAACAAATATTCAAAATAAAATCTTTTGCAAAAAATGTTTAGACAATTAATGAATTGCATGAAAATGTAAGAAAATCTGCAAGAGGGAATTTCTTTATAAGAATATGTTATACATCAAAAAATAAACATATAGAAAAAATAATATGGATAATAAATTAAAAATAGTTTTATACATATTTCTAGTCTTTCAATTACCAATATCAGTTGTAGCCCAAGAAGGAATAAACTCACAATTAAATAGAGACACTCTATTAACCGCAGCAAGGAATGTTGTTGAGAGTATTCCAAATTGCACGCTAATTACTGTGGATACAACTGGACATCCAACGGCAAGAATAATGGACCCTTTTCCACCAGAAGAAAATATGGAAATTTGGCTGGGTACAAATAAAAATAGTAGAAAGGTTCAAGAAATAAAAAAGGATTCAAGAGTTACACTCTATTATGAAATTCCAAATGGAGTTGGTTATGTCCTAATTAAAGGGAACGCTAATCTGGTGGATGATCCCGTAAAAAAGAAGACTTATTGGAAAAGTGAATGGAGTCAATTCTATGATGAGGAAAAAGAAAGTTTTATATTAATTAAAGTAGTTCCATATAAATTAGAAATTTTAGATTATAGAAAAGGGATTGTTGGAGATCCCCAAACGTGGAAAATACCTTATGTAGAGTTTAAGCAAAATTAAATGTAGAATTTAGAACTACCTAACAAGCCGCTCTCCGCAAAATCAAACAACAAAATTGCGGGAAATGTATTTCTATATAATTATATGTTATATGGCAAATCAAAAATTAGAGAATCATAGCATGAATGAATATGGATATAAAGAAGATGCAATTAAATATGATGAGCAAGTTAAAGAATATGATAGTTATGCGCACGATGCAATGTTTGGAATGAGTTATGAATTTGTTCAACCTAATGAAAAATTACTTGATCTTGGAATAGGAACTGGTTTAGCATCAGTTAACTTTTCTAAAGTTGGTCTAAAAGTTTATGGGCTAGATATTTCTGAGGAAATGTTGAACGTATGTAGAATTAAATCATTCACCGAAGAGTTAAAGATTCATAATTTGTCAGAGAATAGAATACCGTATATTGATGGTTATTTTAATCATATCATTTGTAGTGGTGTTTTCCATTTTCTGAGTAATTTAGAAAATATATTTTCAGAGGTAGGAAGAATTGTTAAAGAAGGTGGAATATTTGCTTTCACAATTGCACCAAAGAGTATAGTAGTAGATTATCAAAAACAAATGACATCTTGGGGAGTGCCAATATATAAGCATTCACCAAAATATATTATGAAATTGTTAGATAAAAATAGAATGAAACTATTGAAAGAACTGAGGGTATTGATTAGAGGAGCCGATAAGGTTAATTATGATATGTTATTTTCCATAATGATAGCCAAATGTAGATAGTATAATTTATTAGAGAAATGTGCATATAACCTCGTAAATAAGTAAAAAGTCAAGAAAGAAAATTTTAAAATCAAGATTGTTTGGTTTCATATACTAAACAAAAGCAGACCATATTCAAAAGGATACTATTCATTGGTCAAAAAATCAAAGTTTTGCTGCTGATAAAACTTCAAATAACATCAATGCACCATCAAATTCTCCCACGGATGCAGTCTAACAAATATATATTTAGTTTAGAAGATGATTTTTTAAATGGAATTACTTGAAAGGTATCAAGGCTGTTTATTAGGTCTGGTTATTGGTGATGCTGCAGGTACTGCTGTAGAATTTAAGCCAAGAGGAACTTTTGAGCCATTAGAAGATATGATTGGTGGCGGATATTTTAATCTAGTACCTGGTCAATGGACAGACGATACTTCAATGGCATTATGTTTAACAACTAGCCTAATTAAATGTAAAGGGTTTGATGCTAATGACCAGATGAAGAGATACTGTCTCTGGCAAGATGAAGGATATTTAAGCAGTACTGGCAAATGTTTTGATATTGGCAATACTGTAAGTGATGCTTTAGATAAATATAGAATATCCGAAGATCCATATTCTGGTTCCCCAGATTCTTATTCAGCAGGGAATGGAAGCACAATGAGGCTTGCACCTATCACATTATTTTATTATCCGAATATAGATGATGTAGAAAGATATGCTGCCGAGAGTTCTAAAACCACTCATGGCGCTAAAGAATGCATAGATGCTTGCCGTTTACTATCTAGAATGATATTCAGAGGACTAAATGGATTGTCCAAAGAAGAGATCCTATTTTCAGATGCTGATTCATTTTCTGGATCAAAAAAGTTAGTAGAAATAACCTGCGGAAATTATATCCATAAATCCCAAGATGATATTAAAGGTTCTGGTTATGTGGTTGATAGTCTAGAAGCAGCATTATGGTGTTTTTATAATACTCCAAACCTCAAAGAAGCAATTCTTAGAGCGGCTAATCTTGGGGATGCTGCTGATACTACTTCTGCTGTATGTGGTCAAATAGCTGGGGCTTACTATGGTATTTCCAGAATTCCTAATCATTGGTTAAATAATCTAACAATGAAAGACAAAATTATAGAACTTGCAAATCTACTTTATAAGCATGGAAAAAAAGTCGCAAAATAAAAAGACTGTAAGAACATATTTTACACATTCCCTAATCACAGTAAAAATCATGACCTAACTTATATTTATTTGCCGTTATTTATATAATTTTAATCCATTTCTGTTGTATATATGTTGCGTCATGAAGTCAAAATTTGAGTTATGTATTTATAACTCTATGTATAATAATAAGTTATAAGTTTTATTACAAACTATAATACATTTTATACTCAAAAGGATGAGGCATTGTGGCAATTGCCTTAATTTCTTCATCCTTAATTTTTATCCATTGTTCTAATAGATCATCACTAAAAATATTATCCCTTTTTAAAAATTCGAAATCTGCTTCCAATGCATCTAGAGCCTCACCTAAATTCTTTGGCAAAAACTGAATGTTGCCCAATGTGTTTTCATCAATATTTTTATCATTTGGTCCATACCCTTCTTTAACGGGATCAATTCTATTAACTACTCCATCAATACCAGCTAAAAGCATTGCAGATGTTGCTAAATAAGGATTAGCAGTTGCATCTGGCGGTCTATACTCAAAACGTGTTTCCTTTTTGTTCGAAATATATTTTGGAATTCTGATAGCAGAAGCTCTATTTCCTTGACCATAAGTTAAAGCTACAGGAGCTTCGAAACCGGGGACAAGCCTTTTATATGAATTTGTACTTGGATTTGTAAACGCAGAAAGTGCGGGACCATGTTTAAGCAATCCGCCTATAAAGTATTTTCCCAACTCATTTATATTTCCGTACTCACCTTTTTTGTAAAATGCATTCTTTCCGTTTTTAGTTAAGTACAAATGAAGGTGCATTCCGTTGCCAGCTTGATGGTACATTGGTTTAGGCATAAAAGTAATAGATAAATTTCTCTCTCTAGCAAGATTAAAAAGTAAATACTTGGCAGTAACAATATTATCACCTGTTTTAAGAGTACTTGAAAAGTAAGTCTCAATTTCCTGCTGACCTCTTTCCCCAACTTCATGGTGATGATACTTAACCTGAATTCCTAATTGATGAAAAAGCTTTGAAGCTTCATCTCTAAAGTCGTCATAAATATCAAAAGGATTTGCTGCATGATAAGCTCTTTTATGAAATTCTTCAGCATGTTCAACTCTGTAATAAGAAGATGCAGTTCTTGTATCATATTCAACATCAGAAAAAATATAAAATTCAAATTCCGGTCCCCACATTGCCTTATCAGCTCCGGTTATTTCTTTAAGCAGTTTTTCTGCTCTATCCGCAATAAGTCTGCCGTCTTGAGAAAATGTAGATCTTTCATCATCAGTTAAATGAATGTTGCAGTAAAAACTTAAAGTAGGAGCTTCTCTGAAAGGATCCGCAACTGCAGTTGATAAATCGGGGATTAATATCATGTCGCTATTCTCAACTTTTCTGAAGCCGTAGCTCGAGCCGTCGAAACCTACACCTTCGGCAACAAGCCTTTCAATTATTCCTTTGTTTATAGGAAGTGAGATATGATGAAGCCTTCCAACTAAGTCAATTGCTTTTAGATCAATAAACTCAATTTTATTTTTCTTAATTATTGTGTAAACTTTTTGAATATTATTTTGATTCATAAAAAACTCCACAATGACATTAAATAACTTAAATTAAGCAATGATGTGAATTCGTCATATTGAGACTTTCGTCAAGCTCAAGATAAACTCAGCGAAATATCTCAGCACAGTGTAAAATCACATTATTGCGTTTCTCCGTAAAAAGAACGGAGCAAGCATTCACTTCGTCTGCCTGCGGTGAGGCAGGTTCAGAATTACAGTTTTAGGCAACTTCAGTAAACAAAAAAAGCGCCCAATTATTATTGAACGCTTTTAAGGAAATAAAATTAATTATTTAGTATTTATAGCATTTAAGCCGGGATAAATTGCAATAGTATCTAACTCTTCTTCAATCCTTAACAATTGATTATACTTAGCAATTCTATCACTTCTGCTTGCGGAACCGGTTTTAATTTGACCTGCATTTGTCGCAACCGCTATATCGGCAATAGTTGTATCTTCCGTCTCACCAGAACGATGACTGATTACATTTGTGTAACCAGCTCTCTTAGCCATTTCAATTGCATCTAAAGTTTCAGTCAAAGTACCAATTTGGTTTACTTTTATAAGGATAGAATTGGCTACCCCTTCTTTAATAGCTTTACTTAACTTATTAGTGTTTGTTACAAAAATATCATCTCCAACCAACTGAACTTTATCAGCTAAAGCATCAGTCATAGCTTTCCATCCTTTCCAATCATTTTCATCAAGACCGTCTTCAAGAGAAACAATGGGATACTGTTTAATTAATTGCTCATAGATCTTTATCATTTCATCTGCTGTTTTCATTGATTTGTTTGATTTGAAAAATACATATTTCTTTTTCTTTTTATCATACATTTCACTAGAGGCAACATCAAGAGCCAAACTGATTTCTTTCCCTGGTTTATATCCGGCCTTAGTAATAGCTTCTAAAATTGTTTCTATGGTTTCTTCATTTGATTTTAAGTTGGGCGCAAATCCTCCTTCATCACCAACTGAAGTACTATAACCCTTTTTCTTTAGAACAGATTTAAGAGTGTGAAAAGTTTCGGTTCCCATTCTCAATGCTTCAGCAAAGTTCGGTGCTCCATGAGGCATTACCATAAATTCTTGAAAATCAACGGTATTATCAGCGTGTGATCCGCCATTTAGAATGTTCATCATAGGAACCGGTAAAACTCTTGCACTGGTTCCGCCAATGTATCTGTAGAGAGGCAACTCCAATGCTTCAGCTGCTGCTTTTGCACATGCCATTGAAACGCCTAGAATTGCATTTGCACCTAACTTTGATTTGTTAGGAGTACCATCAAGTTCAATTAAAAAATTATCAATGCCGACTTGATCTGCAGCATCAAAATCGATCAATAGATCTGCGATAATATCGTTTACATTACTTACAGCTTTTTGAACACCTTTGCCTAAATATCTTTTCTTTTTTGTGTCTCTTAATTCGACTGCTTCATGCTCACCAGTAGATGCACCACTAGGGACAGCCGCTCTACCAATAATTCCGGATTCAAGAAGAACTTCCACTTCAACGGTTGGATTGCCTCTTGAATCAAGTATTTCTCTTCCTAGAATATCAATAATTGTTGTCATTTTATACTCCTTAATGTTGTAATAATAATTAATTTTATGGTTATAAAAGTATCTAAAAAGAGGTGCAAATACAATTTAGAAGGGAGTTAAAGTGTACTTAATTTGAAAAGATTAAGAATATGAGTCATTAAATTTTAACTATAGCTTCATTCACTGTTGAAAATGTATCAACAATGTCAGCAACATTTTGTATTTGAGTCATTAAAGCAATTTTTTCAGAGTTTACCACAAGTTTTAAAGTTCCGCCTACTGCATTTATTTGTTTAAGAAAAACAATTATTGAGCCTAAAAATGTAGAATCCAGGAAGAGTGTTTCAGATAAATCAACAATAAAATTTTTATATCTTAAATCGAGTTTTTGATTTGTATAATTTCTAAATAGTAGAGCATATTCAAAAACAGCTCTTTCCAAATGAACCGTTATTACACAGGCTGGAATATGTTCTATTATATGAGAACTAAAACTTTCATTTTGTGCTTTTTCAATATTCTCTTTAATTCTCTTTCGAAATTTATCCGATAAATCTAGACTGATATTTTTATCTGTGTCAGACTTAATTGCAACTTCTCCTGTATAGTATTTATTTTTTAATCTATCAATTAAGAAAATAGATATGATATTTCGTGTATAATCGAAAATTAATAATTGACTTTTAACCTTTATTTAAATCAGTAATATTTGAGGGTATCATTTTGAGATGTGATACTCCTTTCCCAATGGAACTAATTCCTTTGACCAAGCATAGATTGTTGATGTTGGTTAATAGGTATAAGTTTGCGTTCTAAATTTCCGCGGAAATTTCAACCATTTTGAAATGCTATAGAACCAGTTTAAAAGTGTAGGTTTTTCTTGAGCGAAGAGTTATGGGGACTATAATCTATCTACTGTTGACTAACTAACTAGAATAAATTCTTTCAAAAAATTTTCGTTTTTATTCTCTTCATCACTAATTAAATCAAGTCTATAAAAATCTTTTGATTTCCACAAATATTCTTTGAGTGCTTTTTCAGTTTTAAATTTTTTATTTACACTTACTTCGCATAAGCCTTCTATAAAGTTTTTTCTTACTCGTTGTTCATTAATCATATATTCCAACTAATATTTATTATGAGAGCTAATATACGAATAAATATATTAACATATCTTGAAACGGTAGACCCAATCCCTTCTCTATGGAATTAATTCCTTTAGAAAGGTAAAGAGTAACTTCCTATGATTGATGGATGTCCCTTTGCTTTTTCACATTCAACTAAAAATTTTAACCTTTTCTTAAGGAATGGGGCAGAAATATAAAGAGTGTCCGTCAAAGTAAGATATTCGCGCACATTCTGCACTAACGTTCAACTGTTTTTACATTAAAAGGATCACAACGGCAGATAATCGGTCTTTTCTTGAAGTCTTTTATTTGTGAAATCTCGTTACAAATTTGTTTTTTTCTTGCACCTATTTATGATATTCCTTATTATCATCTATACTTATTTATAGTATGGAACTTCAAATATATTAGGGGTCGATATGTTCCGCGTTGAGAAGAATAAATATTTAAAATTTGAGGATAAGCTTATTTATTTAGGTTTCCTCATTTGGTATTTAATACTACTTATTGTTTTCTAAGTTAGAATTTCAAAAATGTGTTATTTCTCAGAATAAATTTTATGTTAGTATTATTAGCCATTAATCATAGAATTTGTTTTACCCTCGAGGCATAATTTATGATCAAATTGAATCAAGAAATGATTATCAGACACACTGAGTTGATTTTCTATACTATCGGTCTTATAATAGCAATTCTATATCTCGTTTACTAAAAATGAAAATTTGCTCATATCATAGATTCAAGTATTTTCAATGATCGTTTTTTCATTGTAATATTTGTCTCACCTAGGTCACCTTTATTGTTTTTAATTATTTCTTGTTTAAAAGATAGAACAGTTTATTCATCCGGTAGTCGATTGTCTCTCTGCTTCCATAAAGCTAAAATAAAGTCCAAAGCCGTCTATATTGCACCGCCATCTCTTA
>CAYXXW010000120.1:0-7852 GCA_964469115.1 uncultured Melioribacteraceae bacterium | reverse complement strand
AATAGAATTAATATTAAACCTAGTAAAATGTTTCTGTTTTTCATGTCCCTACCCTTCAAGCTCTATTTTAAACTCTTTATTAGTCTTTAATTAGACTATGTCGTATAACCTTATTAGAATCTGCTATATCAAAATTTCTGCCGGTGATTGGATTGACAAACATTGCACAACCCTCTAATTTCACTAATCCTATTTCCGGAGAAAACCATACTGTTGCTGAATAATGCTGTATATTGCTTATAAATGGATTGCTAATATCAGGCAAATTTATATCTATTAAGAATTTGATTTTTTCTGCATTCACTGTAGATTCAAAACTAGTAAGCTGAATATCCTCACTTTCTAAATATTCACCGGTTATTGAAAATACTGCAAACTTAAATGCTCCAAAATCAGCCCCAGCTTTAAACACAGACCACTTTTTTTCTTTTTCGTAAGGATATTCAACCAACTTAAATGATTTATCAATAGTCAATTTTATGTCAATAGAGTCGGGAATTAAATCAGTTACACCAGTGCTATCATAGAAAAATTCTATTGAATTTTCATTAATTCTAAATTTTGATTGTGATTGGAATACAGAACTTAAAATATCATATTGCTCCAAGCAGAGGTAAACATTGCTTGTTGCTTCTTTTTCTTGAACATTAACTTCTCGAGAACCAATATTATCATAAGTTTTGCTTTGTAAGTTTAGAGTGTCAACTAAATAATTAAATGAATCTCCTATTTTTACTGGAAATAACTTCTCAAGTTCTGATGAATAATCAACTAATTGTTCTTCATCATCAATTGGTTCTGATTCATTTACGGATTCGGTGCAGCTGACAGCCAACATCAGTATAATTAACAGTAAGTATAAATACTCTTTCATTTCATTACCTTTATAAATTAATTTATTTAATTGCTGTTAAAACATGCCGCGAAACTTTATTAGTATCTGCAAAGTTCATGTTCATCCCTACAAATGGATTTAATAGAAATGAACAACCTTCCATTTTAATAATCCCATAATCTTCAGCAAACCATATTTGTGCATAGTAGC
Source organism: uncultured Melioribacteraceae bacterium (assembly GCA_964469115.1). GTDB lineage: Bacteria > Bacteroidota > Ignavibacteria > Ignavibacteriales > Melioribacteraceae. Next base: position 6,807 of record CAYXXW010000120.1, on the reverse strand, counting down.
TATTTGTGTTGCTTAAAAAGGGATTTTCAAAATCGGGTACATTTATATCTAGTTTGTATCTAATCTTAGCAGCCGAAATTGATTTATTAAAATCATCTAACCAAACATCCTCTTGCCCAAGATATTCACCTATAACATCAACTGTATTAAATTTAAAGGTTTGAAAATCTACATACGCTTTAACTACAGGCCAAGGAGTATTTTCATCCAGAGGTAATTGTAATATATTTACCTCTTCATCAATTTTAATGGTCATAATACTTAAAAGTGAATCTGGAATTCCTTGTGTTGAATTTGTTGTATCTGTGAGTAATAGAATAGATTTATCAGTTACTCTGAATCTAGTAATTAGTGTTTGTTCACCATCTTTTAACTTAAATTTCTGGTCGGCTCTTAAATATTCCCTGCTATTAATTACTTCCTGATCTCTAACCTCTAAAACTCTTTCGCCGAATGTGTAAAACTCATTTGTGAATTGATCTAAGGTATCATACTTAAATTCAAATTGTTCGTTCATTTTATATGGGAAGTATTTTTTTAATTGTTCTGAATAATCAGTAATCTCCTCCGGCGAATTTGGTCCGGATTCGCACCCTATTAGAACAACTAATATTAGAATAAATAATTGACCATTAAATCTGATCATTGATTTGCTCCTTGATATTTTTATACTCATTTTTATTATTTGTTTGTGCAAACTTTACTGTAAACGTTGTCCCCTCACCTTTTAAACTGGTTACTTTTATGGCCGCATCATTAAGGTCGCAGTATTTCTTTACCAGAGCTAATCCTAAGCCATTCCCATCAAATTTTCTTTTATAGCCTTGCTCTTCTTGAGAAAACGGCTTAAATAGTGTTGGTAAAAATTCAGATGAAATACCTATTCCACTATCCTTAACATCTGTACAAAGTGTACCATCTTCATCGTTATAAATTTTTATTTCTACGTACCCTTCTTTAGTATACTTTAGGCCATTGTCTAATAGATTTACAAACAGTTGAGAGAGTGAATATTTATCTCCTAGAATACTTGTGTTTTTAGAGTTGTTAATAAGTTTTAGTTCAAGCCCGCGTTGCTTTGCTACATACTTAAACTCATCATAAAGATTTATAATAATTTCATCATTTATATCAATTTTTGTTTTGAACACATCAAAAGTACCAGCCTGAAATTGAGCCATATTTAATATAGAGTCAATTGTTCTTGTCAAACGCAAACTTCCAATTTGCATGGCGTCAAACACGTCTTTAAATCGAGTACTATCATCTTGATTCAATTCATTATTAAGAAGTGATAGATAACTCATAATCGTGTTAACCGGTGTACGGATTTCATGAGACATTCCAGCTAAAAATTCAGTTTTAAGTTTATCAGATTCTTCAGCTTTCTCTTTAGCCTTAATTAACGCATCTTCATATTGCTGTTGCTTAGTTATATCCTCAATTGTTCCATCAAAATAAAGTACTTCATTTTCCCATTTTACAAGATTGCCGCCCAAGCTAATGGTTATCCTTTCACTCTTATTATTTACCAATTCGGCTTTGAATCGACAAATTTCACCTCTACTTTTTAGTAATTCAACAATCTCATTTGCTTTCTCTGTAGTGCCGACTAAAAAATCAGCTATGTTTTTACTTACTATTTCACTTAATTTATTAAATCCGAGTAATGAGACAAATGTTGGATTAGCATGAAGAATTTTATTCTCTTTCGAAAGTCTAAAAATACCGATTGAAGCATTTTCAACAAGGCTCTTAAATCTCTCTTCACTTTCTCGAAGCTTTGCTTCCATGTTATGCTTATAAAGAGCCATTTCAATAGTTGTGTTAAGCTCTCTTTCTTCAAATGGTTTTATCAAATATCCAAATGCATCAGAAACTTTTGCACGTTCAAGTGTTGACTCATCAGCATTTGCTGTAAGATAAATTACTGGAATACTTGATTTTGCATGAATTCTTGAGGCAGTTTCAATTCCATCAATATCTCCTTGGATCATAATATCCATGAGAATGAGATTTGGTTTCTCCCTTAATGCGGATTGGATTGCCATTTGCCCATTGGAAACAATTCTAAGAACTTCATACCCCATTGATTTGAGACGATCAGCAATTTCCATTGCAATAATTATCTCATCTTCAACTATCAGTATTCTTTTATTGCTCATTATATTAACTAGCCTTGTTTAAATTTGGATTTGGAAATACTAATTTTACCTTTGTTCCATTATTATTAAAAAACTTAATTTCACCATTTAATTGTGTTGTTAAGTTATGGACTAACCGTAAGCCTAATGATTCTGATTTTTCAAGATTAAAGTCCTTAGGTATTCCACTTCCATTATCGCTTATTTTTAGAATTAATTTATTGTTTTCATCGTAACCCATATCTATTTTTATTTCACCGGAATCTGAATCTTTTAAACCATGTTTTAAAGAATTTGATACCAGTTCATTTACTATTAAACCACAGGGTACTGCTGTATCAACACCAAGCTGAACATTGTTAACATTATTCTTAAACTTAATTTTACTTTGGTTCACTCCATAGGACTGCAGTAAAAAGTTTGCCAATTTCTTTATATACTCTTTAAAATCAATATTAGCTAAATCACCCGATTGATAAAGTTTTTCATGAATAAGAGCCATTGATTTAACCCGGTTCTGTCCATCTCTAAACATTTCTAACATTTTGGGATCGTTAATCTGTTTAGATTGAAAGAAGAATAAACTAGATACAATTTGAAGATTATTTTTTACTCTGTGGTGGATTTCTTTTAGGAGCACTTCTTTTTCATGCAGAGATTTACTTATTCCAATTTCTGCCTTTTTACGTTCTGTATTTTCTTTTTGAAGGGACCTTAATGCTTTTTCTAATTCTCGTGTTCTATCTTTTACTCTAACTTCAAGCTCTTTATTAATTTTATCCATCTCAGAATTACCATTCTCAATCCGCTCAACCATTTCATTAAATGATTTAGCGAGAAATCCTACTTCGTCGCTTGATTTAACTTCTACTCTTTGAGAAAAATCTCCTTCTGTAATTTTATGTACTGTTTTAACAATGTTACTAAGAGGTTTAGTGAAAATTGTACCTATTATAAATACAAGAATCGTACTTATAATAAATAATACTAAACTAATTATACCTATACTTTCTTTAAGCTCTGCAATTTTATTATAAACCGGAACGAGAGAAACTCCAATGTAAATATCACCGATTTTGTCATCAGCAATCATAATCGGGGCATAGGTTTTCATCACATTCCACTTCTCCGAAATTCGCTCCCCATCTACCTCTTTATAATTGTTAAGTACTGCAACAAATGTATTATATTCATAGTAGAGTGAATCATCCTTAAAAATAATAACGTAAACAATCTCTTCATGCTGAATTAATGTTTCAATCTCTTCATCGGATGAATTAGCATCCTCAAAATATAGACCGGAAGAAATACCATAAGCAGCAATTTTTGCAATTGAATTGGCTTTTTCCTGTAGGCTCCTCAGATTTTCATTTTGAAATTTTTGAGGAAAGTAGTAATAGACAAACAATGATATGACCGCTAAGATAAGCGTCGTTACCATAATTAGCTTAATCTTTAAGGACAAATAAAATTTTGTTTTCATAGTTTTAATCAATCAGTTTAGCAATTCTAAGTAATCTTGAACTAAAATCGGCACCTTCTTGTTTGGAGGATTTTTGATTAATCATTATTTGCAATTTGTTATCCTCTAAGCTTAAAACAACCGATACTTGATCAGCAATATATTCTTCAACTCCCGTAATAGTAAGCACGCCCTCTTCTTTGCATATTTTTGTTATTTCAGAAATATTAATGCCCCTAAGAGGAGTGATATATAATAATTTTATGTTATTACTTTTTACAAAAACTCTAAAATTGCTTTTGCTGGAAATATCAAATGGTAAAACAGTAGCTTCTTTATCTTTAATTCCAATTCCAAATTCATTTGCTGCCTTTGTAAAAGATTCAAAAACCTGAGCGGAGTTTCTTTGTTCTTTACTATAAAGTATCGATATCTTAAAGTATTTATCATTACTGAGTGCTAAATTTTTCTCCAGCAATAAAATTTTTGGTATTACCCTCAACTGTAAGTCAATTGGTGCTTTTACTCTTTGCCCCATCGATAAAGTCGAAGTGAACAATGTAATAGCTAAAATGAACTTGATAATATGTGTTCTTTTAATCTTCATTAACTTTAATTTTCACTAAAATTCAACACTTATACTAAATAAATAATTTCTATACGGCTGAATTATTGATCTTTGTACTAGTTCAAAACCTCCCGGATGTTTTATTGTTTGATTAAAAATATTATTAACGGCAAGTGAAATTGAGAAATATTCTAAAATTCTATCGGTATAAAAATTAGCATTTCCTAAAAATATTGGTTCTGTGAACCCATTAAATATTGTTTTACGTTTGGTTTCATAATTAAACCCAATTGAACCATTTAGAATACTGAATAATTTTGAGTTTAATCCAAACTTCAATAAATGCTCTGGAGAATTAGTCAGCTTTCCTCCGGCCTTATCTTCTGCTGATTGATAAGAGTATCTAAAATAACTAGACCCATTCTTGAAAGAATAGTTTAGCTCAGCCTCCAGTCCATCAGCTGTCACTTCTCCAATATTTACATACTGCAATAAATCATCAATGGGATCTTCAACTTGGTCAATTAGATTAGAGAGTTTATAGTGATAAAAGGATAGATTAGAAGTGAAGTTATCCGAAATTTTGTAATTCCAAATTAACTCGTAGGTATTAATAAATTCGGATTTCAACGATTCATTTTTTTTCACTCCGACAATATTAGGTTCTTCTAAATTTTTTTCTACTAAATTTGGGGCTCTAAAACTTCTACCATATAGTAATTTTAAAGTGTGATCTTTAAAAGGTGAATATACTATTCCAGCTCTAGGATTGTATGAAACTTCCTGATTTACAAAGTCATCCCTTCTTAAACCAAAATATATGGACAGATCAGCATTATACTGAAATTCATTTTGGAAAAAGATCGAAAATAGCTTGTAAGACCATTTATCATTAACAAATAAAACATCCCCAGTAAAATATTTGTATGATGAATTAAAATTATCTTGATATTCAACACCTGTGATTAATCTGTTGTTTGGCAAAAAATCCCAAATGTATTGCACATCAGCACCAATAGTACTAGATTTACCTACAAATTCTATTGGATTAGTGATAAATCTGAATGGCAGCTTACTTCCATATTCATGATGATCATAAGATAAATTGAAAATCAAAAATTTATTATAAGATAGTTGCGGCGACCAACTAAAATCCAAAAATTGCGTCTCACCATATTGTGATTGTTTTTCATTAAACTTTGTGCTATAAGGTGCGGTAGGTAATTGTTGCTCGGTATCCTTGATCATTCCACTCAATTTAAAATCTTTGTAGTTTATTGCTGCTATAACTCCATTATATTTCATTCCGTTTTGATTATTTACAATTCCGTAATTATTTTCAGGTGTGTCAAATTCACTAAAGTAAAGATCTTCTCCATCTTCATTATAATAGTTGCCAAGAACAGAAAAAGAAAAATCCTCTGATACTTGTGTTGATGTTCGTAGACTTAAATATTTTTTATTAAATGATCCATATTTTAGATTAAGGATTGGAATAAAACTATCCATATCCTTTTTGGTAATCATATTTATCACACCATGTATCGCATTATTACCATAAAGTGTAGAGCCGGGACCTCTCACAATTTCAATTCTTTCAAAATTAGCTAAATTAAAACCGGTTACTTGTCCAATTGGAGCATAATCAACTTGGTAAGGATTTAGTCGATGACCATCCAGCAAAAGCAAAATTCTATTGTTACGGTCCGAACTTCTGCCAAATCCCCTTACACCAATTTGATCAGCAGATCTATCATTGCTGTAGTAAAACCCTCTTTGAGCGTTTAATAAATCAGTTAAAGTTTGATATCCAAAAGCTTGAATATCTTTTGCAGTTATTATGCTTATTGAAGAAGGTGCTTCTTCCGGTGTTTGATCATATTTTGACGCTGAACTCACATACTCTTCTTCCTCAACACTAATATTCAGAAGCTCATCGAGTTCAGTGGCAACAGAATCTTCTTCAACCTGAGCATAGAAATTGGGAATTGTTCCCAAAATAAATGCAATGACGATTAGTTTTTGTAAATATACTTTCATCTTATTTTCCCTAATGCGATAAATAATTATCGAATTATTTTATGGAGGATTAAATAATCTTAATTTTTAGCAAATAAGATAAACGGTGTGAATATTAACGTGAATTAGTGTGAGAAATTAGAGATAAATTTTAAATTCCTCTTCATCGGGACGGAGCTTATCATACATATTACGTAGAGAGTTGTAAGCAGCTTCATTTCCTCTTTGAGCAGCTTGTCGGTACAGCCTCGAAGCTTTTGCTTTGTTCATTTTTACAGCAATACCATTTTCATAACAATATGCTAAAGCAGCTTCGGCTAAAACCGAGCCATTTTTTGAATAAGTTTGCAAAACTTCTAATTCATCAACCTGTGTTGAATTATTGGAGGACTGAATATTGATAAATGCTAATCTTACTTTCGCTTCGCTACTGCCAAGGTTTGCAGCAGTTTCAAAATATTCAAGAGCTTTCAGGGAATCTTTTTGAACCAATGAACCGGAATAATATGCTAAACCTAGCTCAATTATCGAATTAATATGGTTCTGTTTTTCAGCTTTTTTCAAAAGTTCAAAAGCTTGTTTTTCTGTTAATGAATAGTCGAGTCCTAATGCTA
>CAYXXW010000119.1:0-7879 GCA_964469115.1 uncultured Melioribacteraceae bacterium | reverse complement strand
AACTGGATAAAGTGACTATGCCCGCTCCGCTTTTTATTCGTTTTTGAGTGAATTTTAGGTACTTCTTCAAATTATAGGAAGCTTACACAATGATTGAAAATATAATTCAAAAAGTAATAAAAAAAGCCATTTAGTTACAAATTATTCAATCTTTTATGGGATAAATTTGTAATTAGCTGATTTCATATTATTTACATACTTTTAATATGCAAATGAACCCGAATTAAAAAATGAAGAAATATTTCGTTATTAGTTTTATTTTCATTTGTATATCAGTTTTTTCACAAGACCATAAACAAGATTCTTTAAATAGTTTACTAGAACAGGCAAAACAAAATAATTCGTGGAAAACCACAATCGCTCTGCTCTATAACAAAGGAAAGCTTTATCATTCTGCCAAAAATTATGATGACGCAGGAAAACAATTCCTTACAGTAGATTCTATAGCAAAACAGCACAATTATATTGATGAAAATACAGTTATGGCACTCCTGCATCGTGCCAATATTTCCAGAAGCACCTTCACTTATGATGGTACGGAAACTGCAAATATATTGGGAGAAGCAGCCTTAAGTGATGCTAGAAAATTAAATAATGAAGCACTTATCTATGCAATTTACAGTGATCTAGCATATATTAAAAACCTAAAAGATGATCATGCAGAAGCCAAAACAATGATGGATTTGGCATTTCATTATTATTTAAAAAAAGAAGACCACAAAAAAATATCTTGGCTGTACAGAGTATATGGTAGTCACTACAATGATGTGGACAGTTTAAAAAAATCAGAAGCCGTTCGTAAGGAGCATCTCATGTATTTTAGAAAACATATCGATTCTTTGGAATTGGCAAAAGCATTGGACGGATTAGGGGATTTCTATAGGTTGAAATTAAATCAATGCCAAAAAGCGATGCCCTATTTGCAAGAAGCTAAGGTTATTTATGAAAATATACAGATTACGAACATAAGATCTTATTTATATGTTATTGAAAATCTAGCGATTTGTCATGCAGAAAGAAACGAGTATCAATTGGCTTATGCATATTATAAGCAAGCCTATAACTTACGAAAAGATATTGTGCGAGAAGCTAATGATGTCACTACACGTCAACTGGAAGCCAAACATCAGGCTAAAGAAAAAACATACGAAATATCATTGCTTAAGGCACAAAATGATTTAGCAGAACGACAGAAGTCAAGTCAAAGAAATATACTTCTTATTGGAATTCTGTTGACCTCCATTATGGGGTTGTTCTTTTTTGTATTATATAAAAATCGACAAAAAAAAGCAAAGCGACTGCAAGAATTAGACACCTTTAAATCTAAATTCTTTGCCAATATTTCACATGAATTCCGGACACCTTTAACCTTAATTTCCGGACCAATAGATAAGCGATTGGGTAATCCAGAATTAAACGAATACGATCGTAATGATTTTCTAATGATTCAACGAAATTCAAACAGACTACTCAATTTGGTTAATCAGTTATTAGATCTTTCAAAATTGGAATCTGGACATTTAAATCTAAAAGTAATACAAGGCGATTTAGCACTTTTATTAAAATCAATGACATCATCGTTTAAACATGTAGCTCAACAAAAGAACATAAATTATAATATTGATATTGTTAATACTGGTAAAGTATGGTTTGATAAAGACGTTATAGAAAAAATTATTTTCAACCTTTTATCTAATGCTTTTAAATATTCTACTGAAGGTGGAAAAGTGACGTGCTCTTCAAAACTAATTGAAAAATATATCGAACTCTGTGTTAAAAATGATAGTAAACAATTTACAAAAGAACAGTTAGATAATTTGTTTAACAGGTTTTATCAAATAGACGAAAATGAAGATGGAATGGGTATTGGTTTAGCGTTGGTAAAAGAACTCGTTACCTTATCTCATGGTACTATTACCGTTAAAAACCGGCGAAAAAATTGTATAACGTTTATAATTCGTCTACCAATAACAAAAGATCAATTTCAAGTAAATGAAATTATTGAAAAATCCGAAAGTATTTTAATTAATAAAACTGAGGCTGTAGATACTAGTGATGAAGTTTACGAAATAGAATCAATAATCAATGAAAATACACCTGTTTTATTGATAGTTGATGATCATGAAGACATTCGAAATTTTATTAAATCTTCATTTAACAACTCTTATCAAGTTTTAGAAGCAGAAAATGGTGAATTAGGATTCAAAAAAGCTATAGAGTTTATTCCGGACATTATTATTTCAGATGTCGTGATGCGAAAATTAAATGGTTTTCAATTAACTGAAAAACTAAAACAAGATGAGCGTACCAGCCATATACCAATTGTACTGTTAACGGCAAAAGTAGAGGATGCAGACAGGTTTCTTGGTTTGGAAACTGGAGCAGACGATTATATTATTAAGCCCTTTAAAATTAAAGAACTAGAAACCAGAGTTAAAAATTTAATTCATTCAAGGCTTAAACTTCGTGAACGTTACAGTCAGGAAATTATTTTAAGACCCAAAGACATTGCTATCACTAATTTTGACGAACAATTTTTAGAAAAAATTCAAGGTGTTTTAGACCTGAAACTTACTGAATCTTTATTTAATATTGAAGAATTTAGTAAATCTGTAGGGTTGAGTCGTATGCAACTACATCGTAAATTAAAAGCGCTAACAGGCTTATCAGCTACAGAGTTTATACGTTCGCAGAGATTAAAATTAGCTACGGACTTACTTAAAAAAAGCGGTGCAAACGTTTCAGAAATTGGCTATACTGTAGGTTTTAATGATCCTTCATACTTTGCAAAATGTTTTAAAGAAGCCTATGGTTGTTCACCATCTGATTATGCTTCACATCTTAATGCTTCTTAAGTTTCAATAAGAGCACTTTTTTCTCTTTATTTATAAATACATTTATTTTGTCTGGCTATTCCTGCAATGTTACATCTGTTATAGCTTGTGTTACATATCTTATACATAATGCTTTAGGATTAAAATACATTTATAACAGCGATTAAAAACAGCATCTCCTTTAAGTCATTATTAGCTCTTCATTAATCACTTTATGATGTGAAGTATAAAAAAATAGAAGGGAATATTGAAAAATTCCCAACAACCAAAATAATTCTTAATGTCAATCATTTAGAAAAGGGTAATTATAATCTCAAAATAGTCTATAAAAACAAGATTATAAAGAGTACACGATTTACTAAAAAATAAATTAAAACTAAATATTATGAAAACAATTAAAATGTTATGCTTATTCAGTGGTCTCGTATTAATCACTGCATGCAATAGCGACGACGATGCAACTACGGTTGTTCCAACTAATCAAGAATTATTAATTTCTGGTAAATGGTATCAAGAATCCAGCACAGAATCAACTTATACAGATTGCGAGAAAAATTCTAGTTTTAATTTTTTAGATACCACAAATTTATCTGTTGAGCCATTTGATGACTCTTCTGGAACCTGCCAATCATTAGGAGCAACAGAAGCTACCTATAGTTTAACCAACGATGTTAATTTAGTGCTTACCATTCCTGGTACAACAGTAAATGCAACTATTCAATCCATTACCGCTAGCGAATTGGTGTTATTAAGTAATGGTGGTACTATAGTATTAGATAAAACTGCAGGATAAAACTTAAGAGATATTAACTAACAATTTTAATCATGAAAAAACTAATCACATTATTCGGCACCTTACTGTTTACGTTCACAAGCTTTGCCCAATAACTAAGCATTCGTGTGGTCGGCACGACCACACATGAATGCCGTGTTGACTGAACCGGGTTAGGCCATGCCCTTGTTATGGGTATTGATATTGATCTGTACGGAGTAGGTCGAGCGAAGTTTCCTATCAAATTTTATTCTTTTAGTCTCAATTTAAAATAATTAAAAAATGAAAAATTTCATCTCAAGGAACCACAAAATTTTAGTATTTCTTTCCTTTTTGTTAATGGCATTTTTATTTAATACAAATGTGTTATTTAGTCAAAATTCAAAGGGTTTTAAGCATATTGCAACCCAAATAAATACAGTAAATAATTATACTATAATAGATAATTTATCAACCAATAATTCACCAGATAAAATTCTTTTCATTTCTCACGATTATGGTACTGGACCTTATGTTAATTCTCCAATTGGCGTTTGGTACACTAATGGTAAATGGTCAATTTTTCAACAAAACAGAAAGCCATTAGGACTTGGAGTAAAATTTAATGTTTTAGTAAAATCTAGCAAGGACTCGGGTGTATTTACTCATAAAGCTACAAACATTAGCACTTCAGGGCACGTAACAACTATCGACCATCCATCTATCAATAACAATCCCAAAGCGATAATAATGGTAACTCAGAATTGGTCAACAACTGGTCCATATAATGCCAATCCAATAGGTGTTTATTATAGTGGAGGAAAATGGAGAATATACAACCAAAATAAAGTAAAAATGCCCCTCAATGCTCGGTTTAATGTTTTAGTAAATTCTACAAATAGTTTTAGACATACTGCATCATCTAAAAATATGCAAAGTACTCATGTCACCAAATTAAACCATAATCTTTGCAATGCAAATCCTGATGCTCTGATATTTGTAACTCAATATTGGACTAGTGTATATAACAATCATCCCATTGGAGTATGGTATTCTAAAGGTAAATGGACTATTTACAATGAAGATAAGGTAAAAATGCCTCAATCATCTAAATTTAATGTTTTGGTTATTAGTAAAGTAAAACAAAGTTCAAACACTGATGAAAAGTCTCTATGTACTGAATTTGGAGAGCAATATGCTCGTGGTGTAGGGATGAAAAATTACAAAAAAGGGGAGGTTGGATCGATCAGTTCGGCGCTAGCTGCATCGACTAATAGTTTGTGGCCTGTTGGTAAATCATTAACAGTTTCTATGGACAATGCCGCATCACAAAATCTAAAAACGAAAATAATTAATATGGCTAATGAATGGTCTATTTATGCCAATATTTCATTTAGACTTGTTACAAGCAATGGTGATATTCACGTAAAGTTTGATCCCCAAGGAGGTCATCGTTCATTAATAGGTAATCAATCAGTAGATTGGGCAACTAGAACTGGCTATGATATTATTAGCATGGGAACGATGAATTTGCAAGTTAATGCTGATACACCAGAACCTGACTTACGCCGTGTAGTTCTTCATGAATTTGGTCATGCTTTGGGATTTAAGCATGAACACCAAAATCCATCTGTTAGTATTCCTTGGGATAAGGAAAAGGTATATGAATATTATAGGATTGGAAATGGGTGGGATCGTGGAAAGGTAGATCATAATTTATTTGATAAATTGGACATAGGTCAAACACAATATACCTCATTTGACCCTAATTCGATTATGTTATATGCTATACCAAATAGTTTAACTATTGGAAATTTTTCTACTTCAATGAATCGTCGATTATCCAATTTGGATAAGAGTTTTGCGCAAGTATTATATCCCTTTCCTAATTCTTTAGGAAATAAAATTCGAGCCACAATTACTACAGGTGCAGATGATTTAAGGGAAAAAAGTAATGCTAACTTAATAATTAAATATAGAGATGGTTCTGCGGTAAAGGAATTTCAAACCTCACTTAACCGAGGAGGAAAATGGGATAACTATTCAACTCATTCCAATGAGATACCTTTACCTACTGGAATAGGTATAAATGATATTGTCTCCATTACTTTGTTTTTTGGAAGTGGTAAGAGGGTATTTACGGATGAAGATGATTCATGGAAAATAAATAATTTGAAATTAGAATATGTCGATACTCATGGAAATGCTTTTCCTATGATGGAAGAATTAGAGGGAAATCCTTATTATTTGGATTTTGATAAGAAAAATAATCCCTATTTAGAATTTACATTTAATTGAAATTGATTTATAAATTGAATACTTTGGTTAATTATTTAAAGTTGACTTTTGAGTGAAAAGATATTTGTTGAAATATAAAAAGAGAAACGTGTGACAACACAGACTACGCGTATCAGATATTAAAATCGGATCCTTCTTTATCCAATCCAGAAAATATCACCATAAAAAACACAATCATTCAATTGACCAAGTATAAGAATATTTTGAATTATATATCATAATACCTTAATAAAAAGAGCTTTACAAAAGTGTAATTTTCAATTATGCAATTGGTTGCTTGACTTAGTCACATAATGGCCTCTTAATTAAAGACTAATCAAAATTCATTTATATGGACTTAATTAAAAATATTTCAAAAATTTCGGCTATAATCTTTATACTTTTTTTTACAATCATTTCTTGTAATGAAAAAACACCAGATAATGGAATGTCTAATTATATAACTCCTGAAACACAAGAGTTCGAAGCAACAACTTTTGAAAACACTAGTTCTATTTCTGTTTCTACCATGAATAAATTGAATTCTTATGATGAAAAAACAGGCTTCTATACCTTTGATAATGAATCGGAAGGAATTGAAGATTTAAAACCTGGGACTGTAGTACTATTTGAAGGACATTCTTTACGTAAAATTAAAAGTGTAAGAAATGAAGATGGAAAAATAATTGTTGTTACTGAATTTGCCAAACTCACAGATTATTATAAGGATGCAAAAATAAGTTATAACGCACTTATTGATTGGAATGATAATTCGACTGGAGCTCTTAATATGGATATAGGTCAACCAATTGCTACTATGGGTTTCTCATCATTAGAAACTATTGGTAAAATCAATAAGCTTACTACTATTCCTTCATTAGTTCAGAATAATAATGTAAAGTTAAAAAAAGAAATTAAGGGTTGGAAAGTTGAACTAACAATAGAACCTACTTCTGAAGGAAAACTTAAGATAAAAATAGATGCTAAAAAAAATCATCTTTGCAGTATTACTGCAGAAGGTTTTATTTCATCATTTAATAGTAATGCAAATATTAATATCGCAAATGGTGAAACTCAACTTTTTAATTATTCTAATCAAGACCTGAAAGGTGAAATGGAAATAAAATTTTCAGCTGTTGGTTTAGGGTCTCAAATTGCAATTTTAGAAATCCCTGCAAAAATAGAGCGTACCATTATGGTAAATGGAGTAATACCTGTAAAGCTTACTATAAAAGCCAATCTAAAAATTTATCCTGAAGTAGCGGTGGGCAGTAGCAGCCAAGTGAGTATGAAGCTAACATATAACAGTACTGCTGGCTTTAGTTATGAAGGTGGTCGTGTTAAATCTGTAGGGGATATTAGGGGTGAAAATACTGAACAAACAGGGGATTGTAACACAGCAACAGCTGGTATTGCAGGGATGGGGGTAGGTATTGAATTCCCTCGCTTTGAAATTGGGATTCTAGGCAATGTTATTGTCCCATATATGGTATTAAACACACATTCATACAGTTATCTAAGTACAGGTTTATTGGATAATACTCCTTGTCATTTCGCTGAATTGAAGTATAACATGCATGCAGGAGTTAGTTTGAATTTTTTAGGAGCTGGATCAATAAACAACGATTATAAAGTATTTGAAGACAAAAAACGTTGGATTGCAGATGGATCCCATTGCGATTGAAACCAATCTAGTATAAAAAACCAGTGCCTAACAAAGAACTCCTATGAAAAGCCTTAGTCCAGTTCTCTAAAGTTAATTAATATTTTCTTTTAAAGGTATTCATGTGTTCGCTGCGCTCGGAAGGCCCCCTAACTTTTAATCCCAATACCGCAAAATCACGGAACTGCGTTTAGCAGGTCGTTAGCAACAAGATAAAAACCTCCCCTTTCCTTATTTTTTTTGGCTACTTAGAGAAGTAAGAGCTTGTCTTTAGCCAAAGAATTTCTATATACATATTTAAATCGCGAGCGAAACGAAGTTTCGTGCTGCAAGCCCAAATCCTTACCAAACTAA
>CAYXXW010000118.1:0-7964 GCA_964469115.1 uncultured Melioribacteraceae bacterium | reverse complement strand
AATGAAGATGTAACTGGCGCAGTGGTTACAGCAAGTATAGAAGGCTCAAGACCAGTTTTATTAGAAGTTCAAGCTTTAGTTACACCAACAAATTTTGGAAATCCTCAAAGAGTTACAACCGGATTTGATTATAGACGGCTTTCTATTCTCCTTGCTGTTTTAGAGAAACGAGCAGGAATGCGATTATCTGCTCACAATGTTTTTTTAAATATTGCAGGTGGTTTAAAAATTGATGAGCCAGCAATTGATTTGGCCGTATGCGTTGCAGTTGCTTCCAGTCTTAAAAATCAGCCTGCTAAAAATAATTATGTTGTTCTCGGTGAAGTTGGTCTAGGCGGCGAAATCAGAAGTGTCGGTCATATTGAAAAACGAATTCAAGAAGCTGAAAAGCTTGGTTTTGAAAATGTAATTATTCCACAGAATAATGTGAAATCTATTAAAAGCAAAAATAGTATTAAATTAATTTCTGTAGAAAATATTGTTGAAGCCATTGATAGAATATTGGTTGGTTAAAAGTAACTGGAATTTGAAAATGTTTTTGTCATTCCCTTCCTCGTACTTGTCTCTCTATTAAATTTAGATGCCGGTATTCACAAAACTGAAACCGGCATGATAATCAATTTTCTTCATTCACTTCAAAAATAACTATTACTAGTCAAACTATAAAATATACTTACTTAAGTCCCTATCCTTAACAATGCTGTCCAATTTATCTTTAACCATTTCACCTGTTATCGTTACTACATCTTCAGGCATTTTATCAGGCACGTCAAATAAAATGTCTTCAAGCAGTGTTGTTAAAATTGTGTGAAGCCGACGAGCACCAATGTTCTCCACTTCTTCATTAACTATTGTTGCGGTTTTTGCAATTTCTCTAATTGCGCTTTCTTCAAAAACAATTTTTACATTTTCCGTTTCTAGAAGTGCAGAGTATTGTTTTAATAAGGCATTTTCCGGAATTGTAAGAATTTTAATAAAATCTTCTTCCGTTAGACTTTTAAGCTCGACCCTAATAGGAAACCTTCCCTGAAGTTCAGGAATTAAATCTGATGGTTTTGACACATGGAAAGCCCCTGAAGCTAAAAATAAAATATGATCAGTTTTAACCGGCCCATATTTAGTATTTACGGTTGAACCTTCTACTATTGGCAGAAGATCGCGCTGCACGCCTTCACGCGAAACATCGGGTCCGCTGTGCCCTTTGCTGCTTCCGGCAACTTTATCAATTTCATCTAGAAAAATAATGCCGGCTTCTTCAACTCTTCTAACAGCCTCTTTCTGCACATTATCCATATCAATTAATTTTTGTGCTTCTTCTTGAGCTATTACTTTTCTGGCATCTTTAATTGATGTCTTACGTTTCTTCTTCTTCTTTGGCATCATATTCCCAATAATATCTTGAATATTCATGCCCATATCGTCCATTCCAAAAGGTCCAACAACCTGCATTCCAATTGCAGATGTAGTAGTGTCAAACTCAATCATCTTTTCATCAAGATCACCCTTTCTAAGTTTTTCACGCATCCATTCTCTAGTCTTTTCATTTCTTACATTTTCATCAACTTCTTCGTTCTCGTTTCCTTCAGCAGTTTTAACTATCGGTTTACTCGGTGTTCTAACAGGAGGAATCAAAAGATCAAGTATTTTTTCTTCAGCCATTCTCTCAGCTTTTTCCTTTACTAATTCTGTCTTTTCAGCCTTTACCATGTTAACAGAGAGTTCGGTCAAATCACGTATCATCGATTCAACGTCTCTTCCTACATAACCGACTTCAGTAAATTTTGACGCTTCGACTTTATAAAATGGTGCGCCGGTCAGCTTAGCTAATCTTCGAGCGATTTCAGTTTTACCAACGCCAGTAGGACCAATCAAAATAATATTGTTGGGCATTATTTCTTCTTTCATGCTCTCATCAACTTGCTGTCTTCTCCATCTGTTTCTTAGTGCAATTGCAACTGCACGTTTAGCTTCATCCTGTCCAATAATAAATTTATTCAGTTCATTTACTATTTGAGTAGGTGTTAAATTTTTCATTATTTCGTTTTGCATAATTCTCACTTAATTTTCTATTGTTTCAACATTTATTTTATCATTTGTATAAATACAAATTTCGGAAGCTGTTTTTAATGCTTCACGGACAATTTCTTCTGTAGATAGATCGCTGTACTTAACCAGCATTTTTGCAGCAGAAAGTGCAAACATTCCACCAGAACCAATTGCAATTATTTTATCATCCGGTTCAATTACATCACCGGTTCCGGAAACCACGAAAGTTTTATCTGATGAAACTACTGCCAGCAATGCTTCCAGTTTTCTTAGATATTTATCGGTTCTCCAATCTTTAGCTAATTCAACAACCGAACGGTCAACATTGCCGCGGTATTGCTCAAGCTTTTCTTCAAATCTGCCAAGCAGTGTAAAAGCATCTGCAGCCGAACCGGCAAAACCGACAAGTACTTTTCCATCGAGCAGTTTTCTTATTTTCATCGAGTTATGTTTCATCACAGTATTACCAAGCGTAACTTGCCCGTCACCGCCAAGTGCGGCAACTCCATTATGGATTACGCCTAATACTGTTGTCGATCTTATTTTTCTTTTCAATTTTTTCTCCATTAAATTTTAATTTTCTCTAACGATGCCATTCATAATTCATTTCTGAATCTAATCCTAAGCTAATTACCGAAACAACCTAGCCTGCTGAACGTGTTGCATAACTATCCAAAATAACCCATAGCAATGTTATATCGAATGAGCGCTTTTTGCAATCCTGCCTTTGCCGGCAGGCAGGTGAGATATCCCATAATTAAGAGATTTCTGACCCAACAAAAATACGCTGGATTCGAAATGACAAGATTTATAAGTCTGCTTCAAACTTTAATTGAAAGCAGGAACAGCATGACAATTAATAATTTTAATGCAAACTAAAAGTCCGCGATATAATTACAAAAAATATATATTGTACTTTATAGCAAATCTTTCTTTTTTTGTTCCCATTTTTCTTCCCATTTGTAAAATGGCGATGAATATGGAAAAGCTTGAATTCTGCCTCCAAAACCCATGTAACGATAAACAAACATCTGCACATTTAATAGCTCAAGTGATTTTAAAACTTCACTATTGATTGTTACATTATTATCTTCTGCTAATTTAGCCGCAAGATTTTCAAGTTCGTTCATTATTTTTTTATACTTGATTGTTCGTTTAATATTCTCATCAATGTCTGCTTCAGTTATATTGATTCTACTTTCTTTTTTATCAATTAGCTTAAATACTGAATAACCGCCCTCAGTTTCAAGCGGACCGTAAACATCTCCAATTTCCATTGATTCGACAATCTTACCAATAT
The DNA here is from genome assembly GCA_964469115.1 of uncultured Melioribacteraceae bacterium. Lineage (GTDB taxonomy): Bacteria > Bacteroidota > Ignavibacteria > Ignavibacteriales > Melioribacteraceae. Next base: position 4,618 of record CAYXXW010000118.1, on the reverse strand, counting down.
CTTCAAATTCAGAAGAAGAAAAATAACCAAACTCACCGCCATTTACTTTTGCTCTTTCTCTTTGAGTATTTTCAACAGCAAATTTTTTCAAGGCTTCATCATCGCCACTTATACTTAAAGCTTGTTTGATAATTTCAAGGTCATCCGTCAGAATCTCAATAATATTGTATTGTGTTTGATTTACAGTATCAGATTTTTGAGTCTTGAAATATTCTTTTATATCAGCATCTGTCAGTTCTGTATTCAATACAATATCTCTTTTAAGTAAGGTAGCTAAATAATTTTCCTTCCATAGTTCTTTTGAGATATTAACTTCAGGAATGCTTGCTATTCCTTTTTTATACGCTTCTCGAGAAAGTAGTTCCAATTCAATTTGGCGTTTGGATCTTGATTTTAACTGTGCTGCAACCGTATTTAAGTCCGTTGAAAAAGTATAAAATCCTTCAAATGAAAAATCCCTTAAAAAATCCCTTAAATTAACAGGATCTTTATCAAAGTAAATATAATTTTGATCCAGAGAATCTTTTTCTAATCCGTAAATCATTTGGGAAAGCTGCTCATTAGAAATAGGGATTTTTTCACCATCTTTAATATTTTGCTCAGCCTTAATTAAACTGACAAGCTTTTGAACTTCCTCAGCGAGATACCAAAATAAACTGCCGTTTGTAGTTACTTTCTTATCGGTAAAAAATTTAGTCCTAAAATCATTATAAATTGAATCCTCGACTCTTCCTTCAACTACATTTTTTACCATCGAACTTTTTTGATCGACACTTGTATAGGTTGCCGAAATTTTACTAACAAGTCTAAAAATATACCAGCCTTCAGGTGATTCAATTGGTTTTGTAAATTCATTAATTGCTAAATTATAAATTGCACTTTCAGCATGTTCATACATTTTACCATAAACTACCTCGTAAGGGTCACTCACATACTCTGCATTCTTAACCTGTGTAACTAGTGAATCGAAATTTGAATTGCTATTTAATAATGCATAAGCCGCATCAATACTTTCTTGTCCCTCAGCAAAAACATAATCAACAAAGCATTTGTAGCTTGCAAGCTTTAGACCTTTATTAAATTTATTTACATCCAGATCAACTTTATCAGCAATTTCTCTTTTATACAAAGCATCTCTCATAAACATTTTTTCAAGCGGAATGTAATTATTTTTTAGTACGCTTAGTGTATCCATGCCTCTTTTCTCAGCTTCTATAGCAAAGAGGTTTTCTGCAATGAGTGTGTAAAGTAATTCTTCCTTTGCTGAATCTTTGTCCGTAGATTTTCTATTTATCTGTGGAGTGAATTCAAATCTGTACTTAAATTCATCGACGGTTAAGATCTTATCGCCAATCTTCGCAATTACATCTTTTTCATTCTGTGCAAATGATTGATTTAAGAAGATTAAGAACAACGTTAGTATAATTGAAATTTTCATTTATTATCTGCAGCCAAATTTAATTTTAAAAACGGATTTGGAATTAAACGGGGGACGTTGGTTTTGTAGTCTAAATATTTATTGCCATAACGTTTTTCAAGACTTCTCTCTTCATACATCGATCCAATATAAAAGTAAGTAAGCATGCAGAGAAAAAAGACTAAATAAAATAAATCCATCGTTGGTCTAAAACCGAGCACAATAATTGTAAAAAAATAAATTGGATGACGTGAATATTTGAATGGACCCCTAACTACCAATTCGTGATATTCATCTAAATCATCTATTCTATAATTTCCTTCAAAATATCTTTTAATTTGAGTTAAACCTAAAAACTCTTTACCGTTTATGTGCAAAACTGACCATATTAATCCTATAATTCCAAAAACTTGAATAGCAAAAATAATAATATCATAAGGAAATTGTAAGTCGTAAATAAGCTCATGGGGTTTGGGAGAGAGATAATAGACCGCAATAAAAATCATTAATGAACTAACATTATAGAACATTCTGTAGAATGCTATTTTGGTTCCAATCTTTTCTGTCAACCTTTTCTTAACATCAAACGCGGCAAGTAATGAATGTGATGAGGCAAACAAGAAAAATAGAATTACAATAAGTACAACATCAAAAACTAAACTCATAATTCTTTTCTTAAACGGGCAACTGGTACTTGTAATTGTTCTCTGTATTTTGCTACAGTTCTCCTTGCAATGTGAATTCCTTTATCAACCAAAATTTTTGCAATTTTTTCATCACTGTATGGTTTCTTTTTGTTTTCAGAATCGCAAATTTCCTTGATTAGTATTCTGATATGCTTATTCGAAACTTCATCGCCAGAATCGGTGGATAATCCTTCACTGAAGAAATATTTTAATTCGTGAATACCTTGAGGACTTTGAACATACTTTCCATTAACTACTCTGCTTATCGTTGAAATATCCATCATTATTTCATCTGCAATATCTTTGTAGATCATTGGCTTTAAATATTTCGGTCCATTCTCAAAAAACTGATACTGTTTCTCAAGAATTGATCTCATAATTTTCATTAATGTTTCTCTTCTCTGCATAATTGAAGCAATAAACCATTTTGCCGATTCGAACTTTTCACGTAAAAATTGATGAGTCTCTTTTTCTCTTTTAGATATTTTCCTTTTACGTTTTTTACTTTCAATCATTTGAAGATAGGTTGAGCTTATTGTTACAGAAGGAACACTTCTATCATTAAGAGTGATTATGTAGTTCTCTTCTATCTTTTCAATAATAAAATCGGGTGTAACTTGGTTAGCCTCATCAGATTCAATTGAGCCGCCGCCCGGTTTGGGATTTAGCTTATGTATTAGAGCCAATGTTGAACGCAATGTCTCCGTAGTTAATTCCATTTTTAACTCAATGGCATCAAATCTTTTATTAACAAAATCATTGTAGTGATCACTTAAAATTTTCTCTGCGAGATATGAATAATAAGGATCGTAAGAAGAATTTTTAATCTGCACCAGCAAACATTCCTGCAAATCTCTGGCTGCAATTCCAACCGGATCAAAAATTTGAATTTTCTTTAATACCTTTTCGGCATCTTCTATACTTACTTCAACATGTTCAAATAATTTTAAATCCTCAACAATTTTTGCCAACTCTTCTCTAAAATAACCATCCTCTGAGAGACTGCTGATTATCACTTCACCCAAAATAATCTGCTCTTCGGGTAAATCTAAAATATGAAGCTGATCTAATATTCTCTCGGTTTGAGAAACTCTGGAGGGAGCTATCGGTCTGTTATCTTCCTGATCGGGACTCTTATTTATTCTATCATTATCAAGGTCTCCGTCATTCATATAATCTTCAACATCAAACTCATCACCGGAATCAGCTTCAATATCATCGGCTTGGTCATCGGGAGAATCTTCCTTTTGATCTTGCGTTAATTCAAACTCTTCTTCTAAAGATTCTTCAAGAACCGGATTTAATTCTAATTCGGTCTTAATTCTTTGTTCTAAAGCCATTGTATTTAATTGCAGCAACTTTTGATATTGAATTTGCTGAGGTGATAATTTTTGCTGTAAGGATAATTTTTGGTGAAGTGATAACATTATTATTTTCCGTTAAGATTTTCTATTTTTGAATAAAAATTACTATTATAAGCTCTTTTAATTGATTTTTCACAAAATTCCGAAATTGTTAGTCCGGTTTTTTCACCCAATTCAAGTGCCGGATTACAATCTTCATATTTCTCGTATCTTATTACATCTCCCCCAAAATTTGTAATTCTAATAGGGAATAAATGACATGAAATTGGTTTAATAAAATCAATTTTCTCTTCATTAAAAGCTTTTTCAATAGCACATTTTGCAACATCGCCTTCGTAATAAACAAATACACAATCAGTATCGCCATGACTTCTGGTCATAAGCTCATCTTGTTTTTTCTCCCAAAATCCATTTTTCCTTATCTCATCAATACTTTTTTGAGGTAAATATTCTGCTATTATGGGTAAATAACTCTCAATTACTTTAATTTCTTTGGATGTTAATGGTGCACCGAATTCACTTTTCATTGTGCAGCAGGCACCTTTACATGCTTCTAAATTGCACGTAAATTTGGTATTTATTATTTCATTACTGACTAAAACACCGTCAATATTCTTAAAATTGATCATAAATTAAATTTTGGAATAATTTTTGTTAAGATAATGAAATTTGCTCTGGTTGTAAAGAAGAAAGAAACCTAAAAAGACAAAGACAAATAACAAAATTCAAATTACAGATTACAAATAAATTCCAAATTAGAAATTCAAAATTACAAAGTAAGAGAAGTAAAATGATTGGGAGCTAAATCTGTAGATAAAATATTTAAAAAAGTTTATGAAAAATTCGAATAACAATTTTCATACATCGATTTTGATAAAATTTTTCCTAATAAATTGATTAAATCAGAAATTGTTAGCCATATCACAAGATAGATTTTAGTGGAATAAAATTGTTGGAAAATAGGACGTTTTGTATTAAATTGAAAAAACTAGTAAAAAAATAATACCTAATCATAAGGATCTTTTATGATAAGTTCTTCCTTTATAGTTGCCTAATGTTGATAATTATTGATTTTTTATCAAATACTTTTGCTCAAATAAACAAAATAATGGAGTAATAATGAAAACAACAAAATATACTTTATTCTTTTT
>CAYXXW010000117.1:0-8078 GCA_964469115.1 uncultured Melioribacteraceae bacterium | reverse complement strand
CCGCCTCCGCCAAGTAAAGATTCATTTGCAGCATTAACAATTGCATCAACTTCTAGTTTGGTTATGTCGCCTTGCAGTATTTCAATTTTTGCCATTTTGAATAACCTCCAAAGATTAACAAAAGATTCCGGATCGAAGCATACTTGCCTACTGCAAGCAGGCCGGAATGACAAATTATTTTAACTACATCTTAATAATCAATCTAATTCAAAATCTCAATAACCGATCTGTGTATATTTGGTGTTGATGCAATAATACTTTCTCCCTTTGCCGGATCGCCACCGTAATAATCAGTAATAATACCACCAGATCCTCTAATTATCGGGATCAAAGCCATGGTGTCCCAAACCGACATTATGGGATCAATCATTATTTGGGCAAATCCGGATGCGACTAAATAATACCCGTAACAATCACCCCATTGACGGTAGAGTTTAACCTTTCGCATTAAGTTTTCAAACTTGGGTAAATTTTTAAATTCCTCAAATGCCAGATGGTCGGTGGTTAACATTACTGCTTGATCAATAGATTCAACTTCATTTACTTTTACTATTTCATTATTGAGATATGTATTTGAATTATCACCAATCAAAAATTCATTAAGTATCGGCTGATGAAAAACACCGAGAATTGGTTCTCCGTTTTTCAATAGTGCAATTAAAGTTCCAAAAGTCACAGTGCCGCAGATAAAACTTTTTGTTCCGTCTATTGGATCAATCACCCATTGGTATTCTGCCTTTTCGTTATACAAGCCAAACTCTTCCCCAAGTATACCATGATCCGGATATTCCTTCATAATTATTTCACGTAATTTTTCTTCTGTAGATTTATCAGCAATTGTAACGGGTGAATCATCAGATTTTGATTCAATTGTAAATTTATTTCGGAAATATTTTTTAATGTTTTTTCCACTTACCTCTGTAAGTAGTTTGCAAAATTTGCTGAATTCCGATAAATCGTTATTTGCTACCATTTATCTTCCAAGTTATATTAATTGATAAATTTCTATTGGCTGTTCTTTTATCTCAACTTTAACTTCACTTCGACTCTCTATTCATTCAGTGAAATTATTAATTTTTAGAAATCAGTCTGATTCCATTTTCTTCTAAAATAATATGCTTTCTTTTATATAAAGCACCAATGGCTTTTTTATAAGTCTTTTTACTTACGCCGAACATATTGGAAATAACATCAGGTGAAGATTTATCTGTGATTGATAAATACCCATTGTTCTCTTGCAGTTTATCAAGAATTGACTGCGATACTTTATCAACTTTTTGTGGACCAGGCTTATCCAGACATAAATCAATCTTGCCATCTTCTCTAACTTTTTTAATATACCCCTTAATTTGTTGACCATACTCAAGTTTTTGAAAAACTTCATTTTTATAAAGCACTCCCCAATCAGAACCATTGATAATCGCCTTATAACCAAGATCAGTTTCATTTCCAATAATCAAATCGACCATTTGTTCATCGGTATAATCATGTAGCTGATTTCGATAAAACTTATCAATCTTTGATGAGGCTGCAATACGATGGCTTTTCTCATCATAATATGCATGAACCAAATAGTTATGGCCAACTTCCATTTTTTGTTTTTGCTGACTAAAGGGAACAAATAAATCTTTTGATAACCCCCAATCAAGAAAAGCTCCAATCGGTGTAATTGAAACTACTGTTAAAACTGCAAATTCTCCTACCTTAATTTTTGATTCTTTTCTAGTAGCAATTATTCTATCTTCAGAATCAAAATAGATGAACACGTCTATTTCATCGCCTATATTTAAACTTTCAATTATTTCCGATCTTGGCAGTAGTATTTCACCATGTTCATCGGCATCCAAATAAACACCAAACTCTTGTTCCCTAACTACTTTAAGAGTATTTATCTTCCCAATATCCGCCATAATTTTTTCCTAATTTATTGATATTAAATTTAGCGAATATTCATTTAAGAATAAGCAGAGTATGATAACATTAAAGTAGAAAAATTATATTTCTGTATATTTATCATCTCAAAATAAAAGTAATGATGTGCCAATATTAGAATCAAATAGCGAAAACATAAAACTAGCAGTTGACTTGCTAGACTCAGGCAAATTGGTGGCATTTCCAACTGAAACAGTTTATGGATTAGGCGCAGACGCCTTTAACAAGAATGCCGTAGCTATGATTTTTGAAGCAAAAGAGAGGCCAACTTTTAATCCATTGATACTTCATGTTTCTTCATTAAATATGTTGAACAATATTGCCAGCTATACAAGTGAAAAAATTAAATTGTTAGCAGACAATTTTTGGCCAGGACCCTTAACGTTAATTCTGAAGAAAAAGGAAATAGTACCATATATTGTTACATCAGGATTAGAAACAGTAGCTGTGAGAATGCCAAATAATAGTATAGCTCTCGATTTAATAAATAAACTTGGTCGACCAATAGCAGCCCCAAGTGCAAATAGCTTTAGTAAGCTTAGTCCAACTACTGCTGAGCATGTAGAAAAGCAACTTGGGGATAAATTAGACATAATCTTAGATGGCGGGAATTGTAAAGTAGGATTGGAATCAACAATAATAGAAGTCTCTGAAGAATCCCAAGTATTGCTAAGACCTGGCGGAATTCCAAAAGAGGATATAGAAAAATTAATCGGCAAATTATCTAAACCAAAAACAGAATCTATGCTTCCTAACTCACCCGGACAGCTCAACATTCATTACGCACCAAACATACCGATTACTTTTTATAGCGAAGAATCAATCATTTCAGCAAAGAACAAAAAGCTTGGGGGAATATTTTTTAGTGATGTGAAGAATGTAGATATCTTTAAGGTGACAAAAGTTCTATCTTCAAAAGGAGATCTAAGAGAAGCTGCTTCTAATTTATTTGCTTATTTACACGAGATGGAAAACTTTGATTTAGATATAATTTTTGTTGAACCAATTGAAAACAAAGGGTTGGGTATTGCAATTATGGATAGATTGACCAAAGCAGTAAATAAGTATTTATAAAAGAATGAATGCAAATTCTTTAATTACTTTTTATACCTATCTTAATACTGTTATGTGAGATGTCTGCGGCTGATTTTTTATTTCGCGTACAATCTCCAGCTTAGTCTGTTCTGCCAAATAATGTAAACCTCCATTTTTCACATAGTTCTTAAAATTTTTATAATGATCCTTTCCTGCTAAATATTCCACAACAACATTTGCACCACCCCAAAAAGTTTTGGGAGTTGGGGTTAAATAATCACCAATAATAATATTTTTTACATTTGCTTTTAATTGAGATAAAAGTTGAATCCTTTCTTGCTCGGGCATTTCATGAATAACGTATGTCAGAATTGCATAATCAAAAGGTGTATCTCCAGTAAAGGTTGAACCGTTACTATGAATGAATGAAAGATTTGAATGATTCATTTTATTAAGTTTTTTTTTCGCAATTCCAATATTCTTAGAAGATAAATCAACGCCAACTATTTTTTTGCAATGCCCGGCTAACTGGAAAGAGAGTCTTCCGGTTCCACAACCTACATCCAGCACACTACTCTCTTCTGGAAGTAATTTTTTAATTATTGAAAACATTCTATCTTGATTTGGAGCAATGAACTTATCGTAAATAAGCCCATCATACCAATGCTTTTTATCATTCATATTCTAAAATCCACCCAAGAGTTTAACTGACATAATAATAATTGCAATAATCAAAACTACTTTAATAACATTCTCCCCTTTTTTAACTGCAACTTTAGCCGACCACCAAGCACCAACTGAGGTTCCGGCGGCAAGGCTAATTCCATAAAACCAATTTACATTACCGGTTATAGCAAATACAATTAGAGCAGGTATTGTATAGAAGAAGACAATAAATACTTTATGAAGATTCACATAAAGCAAACTCAATTTGAGAATTCTATGAAGTGATATCATCAACAAAAAGCCAATGCCAACTTGAATAAAACCGCCGTAAAAACCAAGCCCAAACATAACCGGATAGATTGCCCAGGGCATTTTTGTGCTAATTATTTCGTTAACATGTTTTTTAGAATTAGGAACCAGCATTGTGATAACAATACCAATCATTACAATTCCTAATATTTTTTGAAATAAAGCATCATCAATTTTAGTAGCATAAATAGCACCTATTATTGCACCCGGTAAAGTGAACAAGCTTAATTTGACACTCAATTTAAGCTGACTAACATTCTCTTTTTTAAATGAAAGAATTCCAAATAGATTTTGAGAAAGTAGTCCGATTCGGTTAGTGCCATTTGCCACAGAGGAATCTAAGCCTAAAAAGATAAGTACCGGAAGTGTAATTGTTGATCCACCGCCAGCCATAACATTTATAAAACCGGTTATAGTGCCAACACCGAATAATAATAGGGCTTCTAAAATTTCATTCATAAATTTATTAAGAATATTAAATTAAATTCTTCCATCTGTAAGGTTGCCGCACACTCAGAATTGCTGTCACACACTGAAAAAAAGCTACTATTAATACACTATAATATTTTTATAATGTGCAACATAATTGCAACCGTTTTTTTTATAATATAATTTTGATAGGTAAAAATACAAATAACTGCTTTATTTTTTATAGTTATCAATAATAAAGTAATATTTGCCTAAATTTTCAATCATGGAAAATCAAACTTTAATTTTTTTACCTGATATAAGCGGCTTTACCGAGTTTGTGAATAAAACTGCAATTGAACATAGTCAGCATATTATTTCTGAGCTTTTAGAGACAATCATCAATTCAGACCGTTTGCAATTTACTATTTCTGAAATTGAAGGTGATGCAATATTGTTCTATAAAAATGGAAATATCCCAAGCTTTCAAGAAATATTAGATCAATCCAAAGAAATGTTTATCAATTTTCACAAGCACTTAAAAAATATTGAAGTAAACAATGTTTGCCAATGCGGAGCTTGCAGAACAGCTTCAAATTTATCGCTAAAATTTATTGCACATTTAGGCAATATAAAAGAAGTAAAAGTTAAAGAATTTAATAAACTAATTGGCAGTGATTTAATTCTTGCTCACCGGTTATTAAAGAATAGTATTCCAAGTAATGAATACTTATTGCTTTCAGAAAACTTTCTTAGCAAAAACTCAGTTCCCGCGACTCCTACAGAGAGCTGGATAAAAATTGAAAATAATAAAGAAGAAATTGAAAATTTTGGTTTGGTAACTTCTAATTATATTGATTTTAAGCCACTTTTAAGTTTAGTCCCGAATTTCATTAAAGATGCTGAAGTTAAAAAATATAATCGCAAGCCCAATATTTATATTGAAATTAATGCCCCAATATTATTAGTGCACAATGCATTAACAAACGCAGAGCTAAAATATAATTATGTCCCCGGCATAAAAAAAATAGTTGCCAACGAAAAAATAAATAGAATAAATAATTCCCACACTTGTGTTTTTGACAATACCGAAATTCATTTTGTCACTAAAAATAATGTTGTTGAGAAGAATAATATTATGTATTCGGAAGAAGCAGAAATCGGTAATAATTTTAAGTTTATTGCTGATTACAAACTGCAAGAAAGTAATAGCAAAACTGAATTGTCATTTTATATTTTTACACCTCAGCTAGATGCTAGTTTAAAACCAACAATTTTAAAGCGTATGAAAAATTATTTTTTCTTGAAGTTTATCATTTTCAACAACAAAAAAGGTATAAAGTCATTCAGAAATTATTGTGAGAATCTTGCCAAAGAAACCCACTAATTTAATAAATGCCTGATTATGAACTATATTGAACTTATCGGATATACTGGCTCAGCATTAATTGCAATTTCTTTGATGATGAAAAATATTTTTTATTTAAGAAGAATAAACTTAATTGGTGCGTCAACATTTGCTATTTACGGTTTAATGACCGGGACAATTCCTGTTTTTATACTTAACAGTTTTATCTCGATTGTAGATATTTATTACATACTGGAAACAAAAAGAAAAAAAGAATATTTTACTCTACTGGCAATTGAAAAATCAAATGATCCATTACTTAAAAAGTTTTTAAGTTTTTACAAGGATGACATTGAGAAATTCTTCCCTAACTTCAATCCGTTGAAAATTGAAGAGGATAAAAGTTTTTTTATTCTTAGAAACCTTATTCCCGTTGGTTTATTTGCTTATAAGGAACTTTCTCAAACAGAAATTTTAATTGATTTGGATTATGCAATTGCCGATTATAGAGACCTAAAAAATGCTAGGTTTATTTACTTTGCACAGTCAAATCATTTTAACAAGAAGGGTTATAAAACATTAAAAGCAGAGTCGGATATTAAAGCACATCAAAAATATCTAAGAAAAATTGGATTTACCGAAAGCCTTGAGCAAACCGGAGTTTTTACAAAAGGGATTTAACATCGAGGATTAAATAATCCAAATTTATTTCGATTTAGAGTAGTTTCAAATTACTTTAGGAACTTCTTCTATTTCTCTCAAATTTATTATCGCATATTTAAGAAAGTTTGGAATCACTGTATTTCTAGTTAGAGTAATATTTTCCGGGTTCTCAAGATGTTCAATCATATCATCTAATTTCTTTTGTCCGTATTCATCAACAACTTGTTTCTGTCTTTCTGGCTGCATAAAATGGTGCTGCATACTAGCTATATCAGCCTCAGGATGAAATTGTGTCCCGATTATCTCGTTTGATATTCTCACACCCATCATTGCTCTAGGAAGATCAATGTTGGGCCTTAATTTTTCAATTGCAATTAGTTTTGCGCCGAGTTCGCTAAAAGCTTTTTTATTGGGATGCACAACTTGATAAGATCTAAAATCTGCACCATAAAAAATATTTGGCAACCCCTTTAAAATATTGTCTAATCTGCCAATTTCTGTCTTATGGATTGGAACAATTCCAAATGATTTTGATCTTCTAGCAATAACTTCTCCCAGGTTATAATAGCGTGCCATTATTTGGAAAGAGTGGCAAATAAATAAAACATACTTTTTCTTCTTAGTATTTTTTTGATTGTGTGACCATATTTTATCTAATAGTTTAAAATATTTTTTCTCCCACTTAGTACCTTCTCCATCGAAAGGATCGCCCGGCCCTCCGGAAGAAATATAAATATCATAACTCGTATCTGGCACTTCATCTTTAAATCTTGAATCGTAAATTTTATAATCCAACCCGCCATACATTGCATACTTCTGATCTGCTTCAACCAAAAGATCTTGTATACAGCGCATGCCCTGGTTTTCTTCGTTATTATATAAATCAATAATAGCAGCTTTTATTTTCACAATATTCCTTAGATATTTTTATTAAAATGAAGACTCAATATAATTATTCTATAATTATTCTACTAAATCAGAATTCAATTGATTATTTTTATATTTAATCAAAATTAAATACAATATGATAAACAAGTGCAAATGCGGTTATGATGCTGAGCATGATAAAGTAGTTCATGAAACCGAATATACAAAATGGGGATGGTTTTTATTTACAATATTAGGATTGAGTGCGAAACCATCAAAAGTTAATTTTATTTGTTCTGAATGTGGAGAAACATTAGTAGAAAGAAGAGATCCAGAAATATTATCAAAATTTGTCGGAAGATAGTTTTAATGAAGAAATATTAAATTTAATAATTAAGCGGAGCTTTACAATGAATAATGAAATGATATTTGAAAAACAAAAACAAGTAGCTGAAATATTGCGAGAAAAAGATGTTGATATGTGGATGACATTTGTTAGAGAAACCGGAAACATTAAAGACCCAATGATGGATATGATTGTCGGCACCGGAGCAACATGGCATTCAGCATTTATCATTACAAAAAACGGAGAAACAACTGCGGTTATAGGTTCATTAGAAGAAGCAAATATGAAAACTGTCGGTACATTTCAAAATATTGTGCCTTATTTGAAGTCAGTTAAAAAAGATTTGATAAAAGTATTAGATAAATATAATCCTAAAAAAATTGCGATTAATTATTCACGAAATTCAAGCTTGGCTGATGGATTAACTCATGGTGTATATTTAGAGTTGGTTGAATTATTAAAAGACACACCTTACCCGGAAAGATTTGTCTCCTCAGAAGATAT
>CAYXXW010000116.1:0-8141 GCA_964469115.1 uncultured Melioribacteraceae bacterium | reverse complement strand
CTGAAGAAAGAGAACGTGGTATTACTATTGCCACCGCACACGTTGAGTATTCAACTGCAAACAGACACTATGCGCATGTTGATTGTCCTGGTCACGCGGATTACGTTAAGAATATGATTACCGGTGCCGCTCAAATGGACGGTGCAATTCTTGTTGTTGCTGCAACTGATGGTCCTATGCCTCAAACTAGAGAGCACATACTTTTAGCTCGTCAAGTGGGTGTACCAAAAATGGTTGTTTATATGAATAAAGTTGATATGGTTGATGACGAAGAATTATTAGAATTAGTTGAAATGGAATTAAGAGAATTATTAACCGAATATGAATTCCCTGGCGATGAAATTCCAATAATTAAAGGGTCTGCTCTTAAAGCATTGGAAGCTGCTAGTGATGCTGATGTGCCTGATACAGATGAAAGATTAAATAGCATTTGGGAACTTATGGAAGCTGTTGATACTTATATCCCAATCCCAAAACGTGAAGCAGACAAACCATTTATTATGCCTGTGGAAGATGTATTCTCAATTACTGGTCGTGGCACAGTTGCTACTGGTAGAGTTGAACGCGGCCAAGTTAAATTAGGTGAAGAAGTTGAACTTATCGGACTTGGAATTCATAAGAAAACTGTTATCACCGGTATTGAAATGTTTAGAAAAGAATTAGATTCAGCTATGGCTGGTGACAATGCTGGTATCTTAATGAGAGGTATTGGTAAAGATGAAATTGAAAGAGGTATGGTACTTGCTAAACCTGGATCAATTACACCTCATAAAGTTTTTGAAGGCGAAGTTTACATCCTTTCAAAAGACGAAGGTGGACGTCACACACCATTCTTTAATGGATACAGACCACAATTTTACTTCAGAACAACAGACGTTACCGGTGTAGCAAGTTTACCGGAAGGTACAGAAATGGTTATGCCTGGTGATAATGTTAAAATGAAAGTTGAACTTATCACAGAAATAGCTATGGATGAAGGATTAAGATTTGCTATTCGTGAAGGTGGTAGAACTGTTGGAGCTGGTGTTGTAACAAAGATTTTTGAATAAAATTATTTAAGTAAGGCTTGGGAGTTATTCCTCCCAAACCCGTTAAAATTTTGGAGATAAAGTGCCTGGTCAAAAAATAAGAATAAGATTAAAATCATACGATCATATTTTAATTGATAAGTCTACAGATAAGATCATTAAAACTGTAAAAAGTACTGGTGCAGTTGTTTCGGGTCCAATTCCGTTGCCAACAAACAGAACTATTTATACTGTTTTGAAATCTCCACACGTAGATAAAAAATCAAGAGAACAATTTGAGATTAGATCGCACAAAAGAATAATTGATATTCATAATTCAAATAACAAGACCGTCGACTCTCTAAGTAAATTAGATATTCCGGCGGGTGTAGATATAGAGATTAAGTTATAGAGGATTTATTATGCCTGGGTTGATAGGAAAAAAGATTGGAATGACTAGTATCTTTACTGAAGATGGAGATTCTGTACCAGTAACAGTATTAGAAGTTGGTCCTTGCAAGATTTTCTCAAAAAAAACTGATAAGAAAGATGGATACAAGTCAATTCAAATAGGATTTGGTGATAAGAAAGAAAAGAAACTGAATAGAGGTCAGAGAGTATTTTTTGAAAAATTGAAAGCGAAACCTGTAAAAATTTTAAGAGAATTCAGAAATTTCTCTAACTATGATGAGCTCAATGTTGGTGATGAATTAAACGTAGATCTTTTTTCTGTTGGTGAAAAAGTTGTTGTAACCGGTGTCAGCATTGGTAAAGGTTTTCAAGGTGTTATGAAAAGACATGGATTTAGCGGTGTTGGTGGTGCAACTCACGGTCAGAAAGATAGATTGCGTGCACCTGGTTCAATTGGACAAAGTTCTTATCCTTCAAGAGTTTTTAAAGGAACAAGAATGGGTGGCCGAACAGGAAACCAGAAAACAAGTGTAAGAAATTTAAAAATAATGCAGATTGTTCCGGATGAGAATTTAATTTTAGTTAAGGGAGCAGTTCCGGGTTCAATAAATTCCATAATAGAAATCAATAAGTAACTGGTGTAGAAATGAAGTTAGATGTTTATAAAATAGACGGTTCTAAAAGCGGTGAAACCGTAACACTTGATGAAAATATTTTTGGAATAGAACCAAATAATCACGTTATATATTTGACCGTTAAAGCACATTTAGCGAATAAGAGACAAGGCACTCATAAAGCTAAAGAAAGAAATGAAGTAAGAGGTGGCGGTAGGAAACCTTGGAAACAAAAAGGTAGAGGTACAGCAAGAGCTGGTACAATCAGATCACCATTATGGGTTGGCGGAGGAACAATTTTTGGACCTAAACCTAGAGATTATTCACAAAGTATGAATAAAAAAGTTAAAAAACTTGCTAGAAAATCAGCATTATCAAGTAAAGCTAAAGCTGAACAGATAATGGTTGTTGAGGATTTTAATTTTGAAAATCCAAAAACAAAAGAATTTTCAAATGTATTAAAATCATTGAATTTGGAAGGCAAAAAAATATTGTTATTAACTTCGGAAAATTTAGAAAATGTATACAAATCTGGTAGAAATATTTCTAAAGTTAATATTTTGGAAGCAAATAATGCCTCAACTTACGATTTAGTAAATAATCAAGTTTTAGTGCTTCAAAAAGGTGCTCTTGATAAAATAGTAAGTTCCTTTAATTAAAATTAGTTGGAAAAGAAATGAGAAACGTTTTAATAAAACCTTTGATTACTGAAAAAATGAACGACTTGACTGAGTCGGAAACTAAGTATGGATTTGTTGTTGATATAAATGCTAATAAAATAGAAATAGCTAAAGCTATCAAAACTAAATTTGATGTTGATGTTGAGTCAATAAATACAATTAAGTACAAAGGTAAAACTAAATCACAATTTACAAAAAAAGGACGTTTCGAAGGTAAAACTGCCAGCTACAAAAAGGCAATTATAACCCTTAAAGAAGGTCAAACTATTGACATGTTTGGAGAAGTATAGTTTCGAATTGGAGTAATTAAATGGCTATTAGAAAATTTAAACCAAATACACCGGGTACTCGTTTTATGTCTGTTTCCGATTTTTCGGAAATAACCAAAAGTACACCCGAAAAATCATTGACCGCATCTTTAAGTAAATCAGCCGGAAGAAATAATAAAGGTCGAATTACTACAAGACATCGTGGTGGTGGTCATAAAAGAAGATATAGAATAATTGATTTTAAGAGAAACAAAGATGGTGTTCCAGCAAAAGTATTTTCAATTGAGTATGATCCAAATAGATCAGCGAGAATAGCATTATTGCATTATGCCGATGGTGAAAAAAGATATATACTTGCTCCAAATACATTGGTAGTAGGGGACACAGTTAAATCCGGTGAAGGTAGTGATATAAAAGTTGGTAATGCTCTAAAACTTAAAGATTTGCCGGTTGGAAGTCTTATTCATAATGTTGAACTTAAGCCTGGTAAAGGTGGTCAATTAGGGCGTTCTGCCGGAACTGCTATTCAGTTAATGGCAAAAGAAGGTAAATACGCTCAATTAAAAATGCCATCGGGTGAAATTAGATTGATTAATCTAGAATGTAAAGCAACATTTGGTGTTGTAGGTAATTCTTCACACGAAAATATTAGTATTGGCAAAGCAGGAAGATCAAGATGGTTGGGTAAAAGACCTTCTGTGCGTGGGGTTGTAATGAATCCTGTTGATCACCCAATGGGTGGTGGTGAAGGTCGAAGTTCAGGTGGCGGTCATCCAGTATCTCCTTGGGGGCAAAAAGCAAAAGGATTAAAAACCAGACAAGTTGGTAAGCAGTCAAATAAATTTATTGTTAAACGTAGAAAAAGTTAGAGAATAAGATATGCCAAGATCCGTAAAAAAAGGTCCATACATTGATTTAAAACTTCTTTCAAAAGTTCAAAAGATGAATGAATCAGGCCAAAAGAAAATTATTAAAACTTGGTCAAGATCAAGTACAATTTCTCCGGAATTCGTTGGACACACAATTGCGGTGCATAATGGGAATAAAATGATTCCTATCTATATATCAGAAAACATGGTTGGTCATAAATTAGGTGAATTTTCACCAACAAGAATTTTCCGCGGACATCCCGGAACTAAAGCTGAAAAAGCTTCGAAAATGAAAAAATAGGTTTGAGGAATATTGTAAATGGAAGCAAAAGCTACAAATAAACACATAAGTACTTCACCGCGAAAAATGAGATTAGTGGTAGATCTGATAAGAGGTGAATCAGTTGATAAAGCGATAGAGATTCTTCACTTTACCCCAAAACATGCGGCTAAAGATGCAGAAAGAGTTTTGAGATCAGCAGTTTCAAATCTCTTTAATAAAGATGAAGAATCGAAACATGAACCAGCTGATTTATTTGTAAAAGAAGCATATGTTAATCAAGGTCCGGCTCTAAAGAGATTATTGCCTGCTCCTATGGGTAGAGCATTTAGAATTAGAAAAAGATCAAATCACTTAACTATTGTTGTAGCTTTAAAAAGAAAATTGCAGGAGGTTTAGTTGGGTCAGAAGACAAATCCTATAGGTTTAAGAGTTGGTATAATTCGTGGTTGGGAATCAAATTGGTTTGAAGAAAAAAGTTATGCAACTAAACTTAAAGAAGATAGAAATATTAGAAGGTATATCAGGCAACGTTTAACCAAAGCTGGTGTTTCAAGAATTATAATTAACAGAACATCTAAAAATATAATTCTCACAATTCATACATCAAGACCCGGTGTTGTAATTGGTAAAAGCGGTAAAGAGATCACTCAACTTGAGCAAGAACTTAAGAAGGTTACTGATAAAGAAGTTAAAGTACAGATAAACGAAATTAAAAGACCTGAATTGGATGCTTATTTAGTTGGTGAAAACATTGCTAACCAACTAAAAGGTAGAGTTTCATTTAGAAGAGCCATGAAACAGGCAATAACCTCTTCAATGAGAATGGGTGCCGAAGGAATTAGAGTTATGTGCTCAGGTAGATTGGGCGGTGCTGAAATGGCTAGAACTGAACAGTACAAGGATGGTAGAATTCCATTGCATACAATTAGAGCAGATATAGATTATGCAAGCACAACTTCTCATACAATTTATGGTGCAATTGGTGTAAAAGTTTGGATTTGTCGCGGTGAAATTTTAGGTAAAAGAGTAACCGACTAAGATAATTAGGAGTTTTTATTTATGTTAATGCCCAAAAGAGTAAAATTTAGAAAACAGCAACGTGGTAAAATGAGGGGTAAAGCCACCAGAGGTGCATCTGTCAGCTTTGGTGATTTAGGTCTTAAAGCTCTTGAACCAGCTTGGATAACAAGCCGACAAATAGAAGCTTGTAGGGTTGCAATTACACGTAAAATGAAAAGAGACGGTAAAGTTTGGATTAGAATTTTCCCTGATAAGCCAGTTTCTAAAAAACCATTAGAAACTAGAATGGGTAAAGGTAAAGGTGCTCCAGAATTTTGGGTTGCTCCAGTTAGAGCAGGAAGAATTATGTTTGAGGTTTCCGGTGTTTCTAAAGAACTGGCGACACAAGCTCTAAGTTTAGCTTCTCATAAATTACCTATTAAAACAAAGGTGGTTGTTAGACCAGATTACGAATAATTAAAGGTAGATTATAAATGAAAATGTACGAAATACTTGAAATGTCTGATGACGAAGTTCAGAAAAGAATAGACGAAGAAGAAGATAATTTAATAGATTTAAAATTTCAGCATGAATTAAAGAACTTAACTAATACTGCTAAGTTAAGTATTGCTAAGAAAGATGTTGCAAGGTTAAAGACTGTACTAAGAGAAAGGAAATTTAAATCATCTTCAGAAACAAAAGAAATATAACCGGGAGAAATTCTAGATAAATGGAAAATCGGAACGTAAGAAAATCAAGAGTAGGTGTTGTAGTTTCTACTAAAATGAATAAAAGTATTTTAGTTGCTATGGAAAGAAAAGTTGCACATCCTATTTATAAAAAATATTTCAAAAAGACTACAAAGCTAATGGCACACGATGAAAATAATGAATGTGGAATTGGTGATACTGTTAAATTAATGGAAACAAGACCATTAAGTAAAAATAAAAAGTGGCGTTTAGTTGAAATTATCCAGAAAGCTAAATAAGGTCTTTATAGGGAGTTTACCATAAATGATACAAGAAGAATCAAATTTAGTAGTCGCTGATAATTCCGGCGCTAAAAAAGTAAGATGTATTAGAGTATTGGGCGGCAGTAACAGACGTTATGCCGGAGTTGGCGATTTAGTTGTTGTTTCTATTAAAGCAGCCTTACCAAATGGCGGAGTAAAAAAAGGTGAAATTTCTAAAGCTGTTATTGTTAGAACCAAAAAGGAAGTAAGACGTACTGATGGTTCATATATTAGATTTGATGAGAATGCAGCAGTATTACTTGATGCTCAAGATGAACCAAGAGGAACGAGAATTTTTGGTCCAGTGGCTCGAGAATTAAGAGATAAAAAATTTATGAAAATAATTTCACTAGCTCCTGAAGTTTTATAAAGAGGAAAATTGATGAAAATTAAAAAAGAAGATAATGTAGTTGTAATTTCAGGGAACTTTAAAGGGAAAACCGGAAAAATTCTTAAAGTATTCCCTAAGAAAAATAGAGTTATAATTGAGGGTGTTAATCTTAGAAAAAGACATACAAAAGCTAGTCAGCAAAATCCGCAAGGTGGAATAATTGAAAAAGAATCACCGATAGAAGCTTCTAATGTTATGATTCTTGACCCTAAAAGTAATGAAGCTACTAAAATTGGTAAAAAAATAATTATCGATGAAAAAACTGGTAAGAAAAGATCAGTCAGGGTTAGTAGAGTTAGCGGAGAAATGTTAGCATAACAAAAATTGATTATTGAGAAGAAAATGGCAGAGAAAACTAAAAAATCAAATAAAAAACAAGATGCACCTAAGGAAAAAGCTAAGAAAGAAGTAGTTGAAGAAAAAGTAACTCCTAGGTTATTTGAAAAGTATAAGACCGAAATTGCACCCGCATTAATGAAGCAGTTTTCATACAAAAGTGTTATGGAAGTGCCTAAATTAAGTAAGATAGTTGTAAATATGGGAGTTGGAGCAGCCGTTCAGGATTCTAAAATATTGGATGAAGCAATAAAAGATCTTGAAACAATTACAGGTCAAAAGGCAAGTGTTAGAACATCTAAAAAAGCAATATCTAACTTCAAACTTCGTGAAGGAATAAAAATTGGTGCTGTGGTTACATTACGTCGCGAAAGAATGTATGAATTTTTAGATAGATTAGTTACTGTCGTAATGCCAAGAATTAGAGACTTTAGAGGCGTTTCCGATAAATCTTTTGATGGAAGAGGAAATTACACACTTGGCGTAAAAGAACAGGTAATTTTTCCTGAAATAAATATTGATAAAATTACAAAAGTTCTTGGAATGGATATTACATTTGTTACAAGCTCCAAAACTGATAATGAAGCTTACGAATTATTAAAAGCCTTTAAATTTCCATTTACGAAAAAAGAAATTTTTAACGGATAACTAAGGAAGTATATGTCAAGAAAATGCTTAATTGCTAGAGAAGAAAAAAGACAACAGTTAGTTGACAAGTATGCCGATTTAAGAAAAGAACTTAAAGCAAAAGGTGAGTGGGATGAATTGCAAAAATTGCCGCGAAATTCTTCACCGATAAGGTTGAGAAATAGATGTGCTATGACAGGGAGACCAAGAGGTTATTTAAGTAAATTTGGTGTATCAAGATTAGTTTTTAGAGAGATGGCTCTCAAAGGTGAAATTCCAGGAATTAAGAAAGCTAGTTGGTAAAAGAGGAGAATAATAAATGCCAGTTACAGATCCGATTGCAGATTTTTTGACAAGAGTTAGAAATGCTTTACATGCAAAAAAGAAATTTGTTGATATTCCATCTTCAAAAATGAAGTTGAAAATGACTGAGATACTTAAAGAGAACAGCTTTATTAAAGATTTCAACATCATTGAAGATACAAAACAAAATGTTATTAGAGTTCATTTAAAATATAAAAATGGTGAACCTTCTATTTCAGGGCTTAAAAAAATAAGTACACCTGGTTTACGTTCTTATGTTGGAAAAGAAGATTTACCAAGAGTATTAAATGGATTAGGTTTAGCGATTCTTTCTACTTCG
>CAYXXW010000115.1:0-8200 GCA_964469115.1 uncultured Melioribacteraceae bacterium | reverse complement strand
TCCGTATTTCTGCACTAATTTGTTCAATTTCTCAATTGGTATTAAATCTGGATATCCCTATCCTTCTATGACACGTTTAGCTACTTTAGTACTAAATTAGCTTGGTCCAGATTCAATTTCTATTACTCGGTGACTTTTATTTAGGTGAAGAGAATCAGCAAATCTTTTCAGAATATTTTTCCATTTAGAGATCTTAGATGAATTTTCATTTAAGCAAAATTGAAAAACTTCACTTCAATAAATAATATTTATTTAATTTCTCTTCCGCCTAGATCAGTAATAATACTTTTTACCAATGGATGATCTTTATAAACATCCTCGCTTTCATCATTACTAATTGTAATTGAAGAGTGCTGCGAAATAATTGCTTCTTTATTAAAATTAAATTTTATCTGCAATTTTAATTTAAAGATATGGTTAAATCTCTTTGTGAGAAAATCATTTGCAGAATTTAAAATCTGTAAATCGTCGTTATGATTAACATCAATAATTAAATTATCATTTGCAATTGAAGAAGGGATTGTATGCTCAAGCAATGGACCAAGTGTAAATCTTTCTTTAGTTATTATTGATTTATAATGATCCCAATTTTTTTTTATAGAATCAAAACCCGCATTTCCTTTTGAAACAGAAGAAGTATCTTGAATTATTTTGGGTTTAGATTTTTTTTCTTTGGGTTTTTTATTTGTAGTTTGCTTCTTTATTGGGATTGGTTTTTCAATTTGAAATTCCGGAATTAACTTTTCAGTTTTATAAGGAATTTCTTCTTTTGGGGGATTGTTATTTACGAGTTCAGTTTTTTTTTTAGTCTCTTGAATTTCTCTGGTATTTGTTTTTGAAAGTAGTTCAGTTATTGTAGATGATTTCTCAAATCCTATTAAATGGGCTAAAGAAATTTCTACTTTAAGTTTTTGATTTTGAGAAATTCTTAGTTCATTTTGTGTTTTAGTTAGAAACGACAAAATTCTAAGTAAATCACCTTCACTAAATTTATCAATATACTCTGCATATTTAGTCTTTAAAGCTTTAGATGATTCAATAAAATCAGTAGTTTTTGTAATTACTAATGTACTTATATTTCTAAAATGCTCAACTAATCCATTTATAAAATCAATAAAATTCCATCCGTTTGAATAAATCTTTTCCGAAATTTCGAAGGCAGCTTTAAAATTCTTATCAAGAACTGCATCAGAAATTTGGAAGTAAATTTCATCATCAATCAGATTCAGCATCTGCTTAATTAAATTAATATCAACATCATTTCCGCAAAATGAAACAACTTGATCAAAAATACTTTCCGCATCTCGCAAAGCGCCATCAGCTTTCTTTGCAATTAGGGTAAGTGAATCATCATCAATTTTAATTTTTTCTGCTTCGGCAATTTTTTTCAAAAGAGACTTTATTTCATCAAGTTCAATTCTCCTGAAGTCGAATCTCTGACATCGTGAAATAATTGTAAGCGGAACTTTATGAATATCGGTTGTTGCAAATATAAAAATTGTATGTTCGGGAGGTTCTTCAAGTGTTTTTAATAGAGCATTAAAAGACTCGGTAGTGAGCATGTGAACTTCATCAATAATATAAACTTTGTATTGACCGCTTGTTGGTGCATATTTTACTGATTCACGTAATGTTCTAATCTCATCAATTCTTCTGTTTGAAGCTCCATCAATTTCTATTATATCAAGAGATTGAGATTTTAAGAAACTCTGACATGAAGAACATTCATTACAAGGTTCACCGCCATTTGGTTTTAAACAATTTAACCTTTTTGCTAAAATTCGAGCTGTTGTGGTTTTGCCAACTCCGCGAGGGCCGGCGAAAATATATGCATGACCAATTCTATTACCCTCAATTGCATTTTTTAATGTAGTAGAAATATGCTGCTGCCCAACCACATCATCAAATAATTGAGGTCGCCATTTTCTTGCTGTTACAATAAAGCTCATGTTTTCCATTTAAGTGATTTAAAAAATATTTCACCCTCCAACTAAATGACGGGCAGGTGCAAAGCTATCTTTATAACATAATATCTAAATTAAAATTTATTTTATCCACAATTAATGTGCAAATTTTTTCAAGCCAAATTTTATCAACATTGTTAAAAGTAGAAAAGTCTGTACTGTCCAAATCCAGCACTCCATAAACAATTGTGTTTTGAATTAAAGGTACAACAATTTCAGAATTTGAATCAGCATCACAAGCTATATGGCCTGGAAACTCATGAACGTTAGGAACTACAATTGACTCTTTATTCTTTGCAGATGACCCGCAGACACCTTCACCCATTTTAATTTTTGTACAAGCTACTTTCCCTTGAAAAGGGCCAAGAAATAGCGCATCGTTTTTAACTAAATAAAATCCAACCCAGCTAACTTTCTCAAAAGTCTGATTTATTGCTGCTGTAATATTAGCAAGATTCGTGACATTTGGGTCTTCACTATTAATTAACTCCTCAATTTGCTTAAGAAGAAGTTTATACTTTTCTTCATTTACTAAATTTACACCAATCATTTTTTACCGGACTTTTTTACAGTTGTTTTTCTGCGTGTTGTTCGTCTTTTTCCAAAAACAATTGGTATTGCTTCTAAAATATTTTCTATTGGAATAATGTTCAACCCGTCTTTTACTGCGTCTTTTATTTCAACCAGATCTTTTTCATTGTCTTTTGGGATAATTACAGTTTTAATACAGTTTCTTTTTGCTGCAAGGAGTTTTTCGTTCAATCCCCCAATTGGTAAAACATTTCCGCGAAGTGTTATTTCTCCCGTCATTGCAACTTCACCACTTGCTTCTTTTTTACTAATTGCTGAATACATTGCCATTGTCATAGTAATTCCGGCTGAAGGACCATCTTTTGGAATTGCACCTTCAGGAAGATGGATATGAATTTCTTTACCTTTATTAAAATTAATTGGTAAACCTAACTCTTTTGCATTTGATCTTAAGTAACTTAATGCAGCTTGTGCCGATTCTTTCATCACATCGCCAAGTTGACCTGTCAAAGTTAGTTTTCCTGTCCCACTCATAATAGTTACATCAACACTTAAAATTTCTCCGCCCACGCTCGTCCATGCTAAACCGGTTACACTGCCAACCTTTGCTTCTCTTTTTGATACTTGAGCCCTGAATTTTGGAACACCAAGATATTTTTCAATTTTAGTTTTATCAATTCTAAATTGAGATTTAGATTTTTTTGGGTGAACTTTAGTTCTATTGAGAACTATCTCTTTTGCAGTTTTTCTGAATACAGATGAAATTTCTCTCTCAAGATTTCTTACACCGGCTTCTCTTGTATATTCAAGAATTATTTTATGTAGCGCTTCATCTGAAATAGTAACTCCAATTTTATCTAAACCATGCGCTTCTAACTGCTTTGGAATGATATGCCTTTTCGCAATCTCAGCCTTTTCGTGTTCTAAATAACCGGGCAGTTCAATTATTTCCATTCTATCTTGCAATGGAAGTGGAATATTATAACGAACATTAGCTGTAGTAATAAACATTACTTGGGATAGATCATATTCGACATCAAGATAGTGATCAGTGAAATTATTATTTTGTTCCGGATCTAGCACTTCGAGCATCGCTGAAGATGGATCACCGCGAAAGTCCATGCTCATTTTATCAATTTCATCAAGTAATAAAACCGGGTTAACTGTTCCAGCTTTTTTCATTGATTGAACAATTTTTCCTGGCATTGAACCAATATAAGTTCTGCGATGGCCACGAATTTCTGCTTCATCTCTTACGCCGCCCAAACTAATTCTTATAAATTTTCTACCAACTGCACGCGCTATAGATTTCCCCAGTGAGGTTTTTCCAACTCCGGGAGGTCCGACAAAACATAGTATCTGCCCTTTCATTTGTTTAACTAAATTCAGAACAGCTATATGTTCAACAATTCTTTCTTTAGGCTTATCTAAGCCAAAATGATCTTCATCTAAAATGGTCCTAACATTAGTAATATCCAGCTGATCCTTTGTTTTCTTGTACCAAGGGACGTCAACAATCCAATCAAGATAATTCCTAATAACGGTCGATTCCGGAGAGCTTGGTGGAGTCTTTTTTAATTTATTAAATTCCTCCTTTACTTTCTCCATAACCGGTTTTGGCATTTTTGCCTTTTTTATTTTCTCGGTTAGTTTAGAAAATTCGGGCGAAATTTCTTCATCTTTTCCCAGTTCATTCTGCAGAATTCTTATTTGTTCAGAAATAATGAACTTTCGCTGTGTTTTTGTAATATTTTCTTGAACTTTAGACTCAATTTCCTTTTCAACTTTAAGAATATCAACTTCAGAGTTAAGAAGTTTTATCACTTCGTAAATTTGATCTTTAAGCGAAAAGTTTTTTAAAATTGATTGTTTTACTTGAATTGACTGATTAATATTAGCAGCTACATAAAATAATTTTCTATCCGGTTCGTCAATGTTTTCGTATGCGCTGATTGCTTCTGCCGGAATATTTCGATTATTTTTTACATATTCTTTGAACCGGACAGTCAATTGCCTAATAAGTGCGCTCATCTCTTGAGCCTTTATTTCTTTAGGAATAACTGCTTCAACTTCTGCCTCATAAAACTCTTTACGGTTCGTGTATTTGATTATTTTTCCCTGAATTACACCGTCGACTAAAATTTTCATGAGGCCATTAGGTAGTTTTAAAATCTGAATAATTTTAGCGATTGTTCCTTCCACATAAATGTCATCAGGCAATGGATCTTCAAGATTTGCTTTCTTTTGTGCCGATAGAAAAATATACTTTGAAGATTCCAGTGAATAATTTGCTGCCCGGATTGATTGTTCTCTTCCAACAAGTACAGGGAAAATCATATAGGGGAAAATTATATTATCTCTAAGCGGAAGTACCGGTAATAATTTAGGAATATCCTGCAATAGTGTTTTATCATCATTATTTTTTTTTCTTTTTGCCATAAGTTTTTAATTAATTTTTTTTAAAATTCTAAACTATTAAAATAAGCAATATATTAGGTGCATTCAAGAAATCATAATTGTAATAAGGATAAGAAATTATATGATTAATAAAACGATTGAAATTGCAAAGCAAGCCGGAGCAATAATTAGAGAAGGATTCGGCAAAAAATTATCAATAGATTTTAAAACTGATGAGGCAAATCTTGTTACTAATATTGATAAAGCTTCAGAAAAACTTATTATGGATTTTATCCGAAAGGAATACCCAACTCATTCAATAATTGCCGAAGAGAGCGGTTCAAGTAAAAATTCATCGGAATACACCTGGGTTATTGATCCGCTTGACGGCACCACTAATTTCGCTCATGGATTTCCAATATTTTCAGTATCGATAGGTTTACAAAAAAATGGAGAAACAATTATTGGTGTAATTTACGACGTAATGAGAGATGTTATTTACTCTGCTGAAAAGGGATCTGGCACTTATGAAAACGGAAAGAAAATATTTGTCAATAGTAACTCAATTCTTTCGCAAAGTCTTCTTGTCACCGGTTTTGCTTATAATAGGGAAGATGAATATAGAGAAGCAATTAAAAAATTTGGTAATATGTTAACTGCTTCACGTGGGGTTCGCAGATTAGGCTCGGCGGCGATTGATTTCTGCTATGTAGCCAATGGAGTTTTTGAGGGTTTCTGGGAAGCTAAACTAGCTCCTTGGGATGTCTGTGCTGGTTTGTTAATTGTTGAAGAGGCCGGAGGAAAAACTTCTGATTTTAATGGAAATAAAGTAAAAATTGATTCAGATAGTTTTTTGGCGACGAATGGGAAAGTACATTCTAAAATGTTGGAAGTTTTGAGGAAGAAAGCATAACCACAAAGACGCAAAGTTTAACATCAAGAGACTCTGCGTTTTCGCGCCTCAGCGGTGAATCTTTAAATCACAAACTAACCACCAATCTTTCTCGAAACCCAAATTAAAACAACAGCACCAAGTGTTGCAACAAAGAGGCTATAAAGGTTAAATCCGGTTACACTGGTTCCACCTAAAAGTGACATAATTAATCCGCCAACGAAAGCTCCAACTATTCCAAGTGAAATTCCTGTAAAACATCCTTTTTGTTTCTTAGGTTTAATTATTTTAGTAGAAAGCCATCCTGCTAAACCGCCAATAATAATCCAGCTTATTATTCCCATTTTAGTGTCCTTTAATTATAGTTAACATATTGAATTATAATAAATTACGGTAAAATTATTTTTGATATAAATAAATATTTTTCTTAACTTACTAAACTATGTCAAAATTTATAGTTATAGCAATCGATGGACCCGCTGCAAGCGGTAAAAGTACTTTAGCAAAGTATTTGGCTGATAAGCTTGGTTATTTATATGTTGATACCGGTGCAATGTATAGAGCAATTACATATTATGCATTAGAAAAAAATATTGTTGATGATGAACCAGCTGTAATTGAAGCTGCAAGAACTATTAATCTTCGTCTTGAATACAGTAACGGAATTACAAATGTTTTTATTGATGGCGAAGATGTAACAGATAAAATTAGAACACCAGAAGTAAATTCAAAAGTAAGCGATATAAGTAGAATTAAAGAAGTAAGAACAGAGCTGGTTAAGCTTCAGCAGAAATTTGGTGAGAATAATAATCTCATTGTAGAGGGAAGAGATACAACTACTGTTGTTTTCCCATATGCCGACTTAAAAATATTTTTAACTGCGGATGTTTCTGAAAGAGCTAAACGACGTCACTTGGAATTTTTAGAAAAAGGTTTAGAGTTATCAATATTGGAAGTTGAGAGTAGTATTAAAAATCGTGATAAAATTGATAGCGGAAGAAAAGTAAGCCCTCTAACTAAAGCAGTAGATGCAGTTGAAGTTGATACAACTAATTTAACTGTTCAGGAAGAAATCGATCGCATTTTAAAAAGAGTAGAAGAAATAACAGAAAAATAAATTTTAAGCCATCATAAACAATAATGTTAAACTAAAAAAACACTGTGTTAAATTTCTTTTGATGGCAAAGAAGTATAATGCAGAATTTTTAAGTAGGAGACTAAATGTCAGAGCAAGTAGAAGAAACAAAAGAAGAAGTGAAGGAAGAAGTTAAGAAAGAAACTAATTTTGAAGCAACAAAGTTCATGAATGCCGATGAGTATTCTTCCGAAGAACTTCAGACATTAGCCAAACTTTATGATCAATCATTCCAGGACCTTAAAGAAGGTGAAATAATTAAAGGAAAAGTGGTCGGTATTACGGATGATAATGTTGTTTTAGATATAGGATTTAAATCTGATGGAACAATTTCACGCAACGATTTTGCTCCAACTGAAGAACTTAAAATTGGTTCCGAAGTTGATGTTGTAATTGAAAGTACTGAAGATGAAGATGGAAATCTTGTGCTAAGTAAAAAACGTGCCGACTTCTTAAAAGTTTGGGCTCAAATTATTGACGCACACGAAAATGAAACTATACTTACCGGTAAAATTCTTAAAAGAATTAAAGGCGGTATGGTTGTGGATATTATGGGTATCGAATCATTCTTACCTGGTTCACAAATTGATATTAGACCTGTAAGAGATTTTGATGCTTTTGTTGGTCAAACAATGGACTTTAAAATTGTGAAAATCAATAATGCAACTGAAAATGTGGTTGTATCTCATAAAGCACTTATTGAAGAAACAATTTCTGATCAAAGGAAAGAAATTCTTGAAGGATTGGATAAAGGTCAAATTCTTGAAGGTATTGTTAAAGCAATCACCGACTTTGGTGTATTCGTTGATCTTGGCGGTGTTGATGGATTAGTTCATATTACCGATTTAAGCTGGGGAAGAATTAATCACCCAAGTGAAATTGTTAAACTTGATGAAAAAATTAAAGTTGTTGTTACTGACTTTGATATGGAAAGGAAAAGAATTTCTCTTAGTCTTAAACAATTACAACCTCATCCGTGGGAAAAAATTAATGAGAACTACAAAATTGGTGACACAGTTGCCGGTAGAGTTGTTTCTCTTACTGATTACGGTGCATTCATTGAAATTGAAAAGGGAATTGAAGGTTTAATTCACATTTCTGAAATGAGCTGGACTCAACATATCAGCCACCCTTCGCAGCATGTTTCAATGGGACAAAATATAGACGCTGTAATTTTAAGTTTGGATAAAGGCGAGAAGAAAATATCACTCGGTATGAAACAACTTACTCCAGATCCATGGCAAGAACTTCTTAAAAAATATCCTGTTGGATCAAAACATA
>CAYXXW010000114.1:0-8236 GCA_964469115.1 uncultured Melioribacteraceae bacterium | reverse complement strand
GGGTAACTCAATTGGTAGAGTCACAGCCTTCCAAGCTGTTGGTTGCGAGTTCGAGCCTCGTCTCCCGCTCAAACACTTTGGGGTTTTTATTTTTTAAATACTGATTCTCTCTACCTATTGTGGACAAGCTGACGTAGCTCAGTTGGTAGAGCACATCCTTGGTAAGGATGAGGTCACCGGTTCAATCCCGGTCGTTAGCTCTACTAATAACTATTTTCAAAATTTATTAGCTGAACTTTTGAGGTTTTAATGGCTAGAGCGAAAAATGCAAGACAAAATATTATTCTAGAAAGTACTGCTGGAACAGGTTACAGATATACTACTTCTAAGAACAAAAGGAATCATCCTGCTCGTGTTGAGTATAAAAAGTATGATCCTGTTGTTAGAAAACATGTAACTTTTAAGGAAACTAAATAATACGTCAGTGGCTCAATTGGTAGAGCAGCGGTCTCCAAAACCGCAGGTTGGGGGTTCGAGTCCCTCCTGACGTGCACAATTAAACTATAAATTTGGCTATGAAAGATAAAATAATTGATTTTTTTAGCGGTGTTGTAAAAGAAATGAAAAAGGTTACTTGGCCAACTAAGGATGAGTTAAAAGAGTCAACCGCAATTGTTGTTGTTGTGTGTTTGCTTATAGCTGCTTTTACTTATGTTGTTGATATGAGTGTAACTCAATTATTTCAAGGATTATTTTAGTATTGGATAATTTAGAATACAAATGGTATGTAGTGAGAACTTTTTCGGGTCACGAAAATAAAGTAAAATCTATAATTGATTTGGAACTTGAGGATAATGCCGAATTAAAAGCGAGAATTGCTCAAATCCTTGTGCCCGTTGAAAAAGTGTTCGAAGTAAAAGATGGAAAAAAAAGAACTAAAACAAAAAATTTCTTTCCCGGTTATATATTAGTTGAGACAGATTTAGATAACAAGGTTTTAGATTTTATTTCTAATACACCTTCTGTAATGGGATTTCTTGGCGGCGGTAAACGGCCAAATCCTTTGCAGCCTGATGAAGTTAAAAGAATTGTTGGTAGAATTAAAAAAGATGAAGGTGCTGAAAGAACAGATACTGTGTTTAGAACCGGAGATTACGTTAAAATTATTGATGGTCCTTTTAATAATTTTTCTGGTGTTGTAGAAGAAGTAAATGAAGATAGATTAAAAATTAAGGTACTAGTTTCAATATTTGGCAGAAAAACTCCTGTTGAAATTGATTTTGTACAAGCAGAATTAGAACAATAATAATTAGGTTTTATAATGGCTAAGAAAATTGACGGTTATATTAAGCTCCAAATTCCTGCTGGACAGGCAAACCCTTCACCACCAGTTGGTCCTGCATTGGGTCAAAAAGGTGTTAATATTATGGAGTTTTGTAAACAATTTAATGCTAAAACTTCAGATAAAGCCGGGTTAATAATTCCGGTTGTTATTACTGTTTTTGCAGATAAATCATTTACATTTATTACAAAAACACCACCTGCTGCAGTACTTCTTAAGAAAGCTGCAAAAATTGATAAAGGTTCACCTGAATCAAACAAGATAAAAGTTGCTTCAGTTTCTGACTCTCAATTAGGTGAAATTGCTGAAACAAAAATGAAAGATTTGAATGCTAATGATATAGAGCATGCAAAAAGTATGATTGCCGGAACTGCTCGCAGCATGGGTATTACTGTAAAATAAATAAATTAAAGTTGGTAATATGAAAGTTTCTAAAAGAACAAAAAAGATTAAAGAGAACCTCAAACAAGTAAAAGAATATTCTTTGTCCGATGCAGTAAAAGCATTAAAAGAAAATTCTAAGGTTAAGTTTACAGAATCATTAGACTGTGCTATCAGATTAGGTGTAGATCCTAAACACGCAGATCAAATGGTTAGAGGAACTGTTTCTCTGCCTCACGGAACCGGAAAAGAAGTTAAAGTTCTTGTAATCACTAAAACAGGTAAAGCACAAGAAGCTCTTGATGCCGGTGCGGATTATGCCGGTTTTGAAGAATACTTGGAAAAAATAAAAGAAGGCTGGACGGATATTGATGTAATTATTGCTTCACCAGAAGCAATGGGAGAATTAGGTAAGTTAGGAAGAATTTTGGGCCCACGTGGTTTAATGCCTAATCCCAAAACAGGAACCGTTACACCTGATGTTGCTAAAGCAGTTAAAGAAGTAAAGGCAGGTAAAATTGATTTCCGTGTTGATAAAACGGGTATAGTTCATGCTTCATTAGGTAAGCTTTCGTTTGATGAATCTCAATTAGTTGATAATGTTAATGAGTTTCTAAAAACTATCATGAAGTTGAAACCTTCTTCTTCAAAAGGAACATATGTTAAGAGTTTATTTTTAACAAGCACAATGGGTCCTGGTTTACAACTTGCTAAAGATGAAGTTTTAGCTTCAATTAAATAAGAATTACGCACTCAAATAAATATATAAACAAAAGCTTCGTTGTTTATTTTTTGAAATATTGAATTAGGGTAAAGATGAATAAGAATCAAAAATTTGAAAGTGTTGCTGAGATTAAAACCCACATTGAAAAAGCTACTGGAATTTATTTGGTAGATTATTCGGGGGTTGACGTTAGCGACATCACTCAATTAAGAAGAGGATTCTTAGAAGAAGGTATAACCTACAAAGTTTTTAAAAATACTCTTTTAAAGAGAGCTTTAAATGAAATTGGTGGTTTTCAGGAATTTGAACCACTTTTAGTAGGTATGACCGGTATAGCCTTTTCGGGGGAAAATTTTGCAGCTCCAGCGAAAATTATTAAGAAATTTTCAAAGGATAAAAATAAATTTACCTTTAAAGGCAGTTATATAGAATCCCAATATTATGGTGAAGAACAATTGGATGTTCTTGCATCCATGCCAACAAAAGAAGAAGTTATGGCTTCTATAGTAGGTAGCATTGCAGCTCCTGCATCAGGTATTGTTGGTGCCATTAATGCAGTTATGCGTGACTTAGTTGGTGTAATCGACGCGGTCAGCAAAAGAGAAGCTGCTTAAATTTTGAAATTATAGTAAATTAAACCGATAGGAGATAATAGAAATGTCCGAGAAAATAGCTGAAATCGTTGAAAAGATTAAAGCTCTTACCTTAGTAGAAGCATCAGAATTAAAAACTGCTTTGGAAGATGAATTTGGTGTAACCGCTGCTGCTCCCATAATGATGGGTGGTGCTGTTCCTGCTGCTGGCGAAGCTGCTGCTGAAGAGCAAACAGAATTTGACGTAATTTTAACCGCTTTTGGTGATAAGAAAATTAACGTTATTAAAGTTGTTAGAGCTCATACTGGATTAGGCTTAAAAGAAGCTAAAGATTTAGTTGATGGTGCACCAAGTACAGTTAAAGAACAAGTTGCTAAAGACGAAGCTGAAAAAGTTAAGAAAGAACTTGAAGAAGCTGGTGCAACTGTTGAGCTTAAATAAAAAAATCAAGATAGTATCATATAATTATTAAAGTGGTATTGTGATTTACGCAATACCACTTTCGTGTATTTTAAAACAAATTTTAATTCTTTTTGAGAGGTATCGGCTTGGAGAAATATAAAACTAATAAAAAGAATAATCGTATTACTTTTGCCTCCATTGTACCTGCAATTGATAGTCCCGATTTATTAAATATACAATTGGAATCTTTTGAAGATTTTCTTCAATTGAGTGCTAGTCCGGCAGAAAGAGAAAACAAAGGGCTGCAAGGAACATTCGTTTCTAATTTCCCAATTTTTGATAATAAAGAATTTTATCGACTTGATTTTATCAGTTACAATATCGAAAAATCAAGATATTCAATTCGCGAATGTGAAGAAAGAGGTCTAACTTATTCTGCACCATTAAAAGCTAAATTACGACTTTCGACTAAAGATGATGAAACTGAAGAGTATGTAAATTCAGTTGAACAGGATGTTTATTTAGGCAATCTGCCATTTTTAACCGAAAGCGGTACTTTTATAATCAATGGAGCTGAAAGAGTAATTGTTAGTCAGTTGCACAGATCACCTGGTGTTGCATTTGCTCAATCTGTGCACCCAAATGGAACCCCTATTTATTCTGCTAGGATCATTCCATTTAGAGGTTCTTGGGTAGAATTTGCTACTGATATCAATCATGTAATGTATGTTTACATTGATAGAAGAAAGAAATTCCCTGCAACTACTTTGTTAAGAGCAATTGGTTATACAACCGATGAAGAAATCCTAAAGCTTTTTAATTTAATTAAAGAAGTTAAAATAAAAGATTTAGATGAAGATTTCTTAGGAAGATTATCTGCAGAAGATGTGATTGACATGAACACAGGTGAAATCTTTGTTGCCAAAGACGAGGAATTAACCGGAGAAGTAATTGAAAATTTAGTTGATTCTGGTGTTAAAACAATTAAATTAATTGATTCAGAAACAAGCCAAGAACAAGATTTAATTCTTAATACTATCCGTAAAGATACTTCAAAAACTAAAGCAGAAGCATTATATGCAATTTATAGACAGTTAAGATCAGGTGAAGCACCAGATGTAGATACTGCCGAAGCATTGATAGATAAACTTTTCTTTAATGAAAAAAGATATGATTTAGGTGAAGTTGGTAGATTTAGGATGAACGACAAGTTAGGACTCAAGATCCCAATGGATATAAAAGTTCTAACCATTGATGATATTGTTGCTATTATGTCAAGCATTATCAAACTAAAGGTTGGTAATGTAAACGTGGATGATATTGATCATTTAGGGAATAGACGTGTTAGAACTGTTGGTGAGCAACTAATGCAGCAATATAATGTTGGATTAGCTAGAATGGCTCGTACAATTAAAGAACGTATGAATATGAGAGATACTGAAAACATGCAGCCTCAGGATCTGGTAAATGCCAGAACTATGAGCAGCGTAATAAATGCATTTTTTGGTACAAATCAATTATCACAATTTATGGACCAAACGAATCCTCTCTCAGAATTAACTCATAAGAGAAGAGTTTCTGCTTTGGGTCCTGGTGGTCTAACTAGAGAAAGAGCTGGATTTGAAGTTCGTGACGTTCACCATTCACATTACGGTCGTTTATGTCCAATTGAAACCCCTGAAGGTCCAAACATTGGTTTGATTTCTTCTCTTACAATTTTTTCAACTGTGAATGGTTATGGTTTCCTTGAAACTCCATATAGAAAAGTTAAAGATGGAAGAGTTACCAAGGAAGTTAATTACCTAAATGCAGATGAGGAAGATAAATTTATTGTTGCTCAGGCTAATGCCCCGATCAACGAAAAAGGTGAATTTACAAACGAGAGAGTTAAATGTAGATTTAAAGGGGAGTTCCCTGTAGTTCTTCCAGAGCAAGTTGATTATATGGACGTTGCCCCATCTCAGATCGTTAGTGCCGGCGCAGCTCTTATTCCGTTTTTAGAGCATGATGATGCTAACAGAGCGTTGATGGGTTCTAACATGCAGCGTCAAGCAGTGCCTTTATTGCAGCCTCAAGCTCCAATTGTTGGTACTGGAATGGAAATGAAAATTGCTCATGATTCAAGATCAATAATATTAGCAGAGGATACTGGAGTTGTAGAAAGCGTAGATGCTAATAAAATTATTGTTAAATATGAATTAGATCCTAAAAGTGATGAAGCAATAACAAATTTTGATGATGAAAGAAGAGTTGAATATTCACTAATTAAATTTACCGGAACCAACCAAGAAACTTGCTTTAACCAAAAACCTGTTGTTCAGACAGGCAAGAAAGTTAAAAAGGGCGATGTTTTAGCTGATGGACCTGCAATTGAAAATGGTGAATTAGCTCTTGGAAGAAATGTTTCAGTTGCATTCATGCCTTGGGGCGGTTATAACTTTGAAGATGCCATTGTAATCAGCGAAAAAATGGTTACCGAGGATTCTTTTACATCTATTCACATTGAAGAATTTGAACTTCAGGTAAGAGAAACAAAAAGAGGTGAAGAAGAATTAACTAGAGATATTCCAAACGTAAGTGAAGAAGCAACAAAGAATCTAGATGAAAATGGTATTATTAGAGAAGGCGCAATAGTTCAAGAAGGTGAAATTCTTATTGGTAAAATTACACCAAAAGGAGAATCAGATCCTACTCCTGAAGAAAAATTATTGAAAGCTATTTTTGGCGATAAAGCCGGGGATGTTAAAGACGCTTCTCTAAAAGCTCCTCCTGGATTAAAAGGTATTGTAATAAAGACTAGATTGTTCAGTAGAAAAAGAAAAGATCCCGAAGCCAAGAAATTTGAAAAGAAAGAGATTGAACGATTAGATAAAGGACTAGAAGAAGTTAAAGAAAAGCATTACCAAAAACTGATTGATAAATTGAATAAAATTGGTGTTGGTAAAAATACTATCGGTATTCGTGATCTTGACGGGACTGTAGTTTTAAGAAGTGGAACAACGATTAAAGATTCTACTTTCCCTGGTATTCCTGATGTTACAAAACTTGACTACACTCAAGAATGGTTTAGTAATGCTAAATCAAATGATTTAGTTAAAAAATTGTTTGTTAATTATTTCAACGTTCTCTCAGAATTAAATCAAGAATTTAAACGGGAGAAAACTAATATTCAAAGCGGAGACGAATTACCTCCTGGTATAGTTCAATTAGCAAAAGTTTATGTTGCTAAAAAAAGAAAACTGCAAGTTGGTGATAAAATGGCGGGGCGTCATGGTAACAAAGGTGTTGTTGCTAAAATTGTTCCTATTGAAGATATGCCATACCATGAAGATGGAACCCCTGTTGATATAGTTCTTAATCCGTTAGGTGTACCTTCCCGTATGAACCTTGGTCAGTTATATGAAACTGCACTTGGCTGGGTAGGAAAACAATTAGGATTAAAGTTTGAGACTCCAATTTTTGATGGCGCAAGTTATATTGATGTGGATGATTACTTAAAAGAAGCCGGATTGCCGATAGGTAGTAAAACTACTTTATACGATGGAAGAACTGGTGAGAAATTCCATCAAAAAGTAACTTGTGGATTCATTTATATGTTAAAGCTGGGACACATGGTAGAAGATAAACTTCATGCAAGGTCAATTGGTCCATACTCGCTGATTACTCAGCAGCCACTTGGTGGTAAAGCTCAATTCGGTGGTCAGAGATTTGGTGAAATGGAAGTTTGGGCACTAGAAGGCTATGGTGCTGCACACATCTTGCAAGAAATTTTGACAGTTAAGAGTGATGATGTAACAGGTAGAGCTAAGACTTATGAAGCAATTGTTAAAGGTGAAAATTTGGGCAAACCAAATATACCTGAATCCTTTAACGTATTAATTAAAGAGCTCCAGGGTCTGGGCTTAGATATAAAGGTGAACTAATTAAAACTAAATATTTATTTGTGTTTTAAGGAGAATTTTTAATGAGATTTAGAAATCAAGAATCTAAAATAAAACATATTAATAAACTTACTGTTAGTCTTGCAAGTCCTGATGATATTCTTTCAAGATCGCATGGTGAGGTTACCAAGCCGGAAACAATAAATTATCGATCTTTTAGACCTGAAAAAGATGGCCTTTTTTGCGAAAAAATCTTTGGTCCTGTAAAAGACTGGGAATGTGCTTGCGGAAAGTATAAAGGTATTCGTTACAAAGGTATTGTTTGTGATAGATGCGGTGTTGAGGTCATTTTAAAAAGTGTTCGTAGAGAAAGAATGGGCCATATTGGCCTTGCAGTTCCCGTTGTTCATATTTGGTTTTTCAAATCACTTCCTTCCAAAATTGGTAACATTATTGGAATGAAAACAAAAGATCTTGAAAAAATCATTTATTATGAATCATATGCAGTCATTAATCCGGGTGTAACAGGATTGAACAAAAAGGATTTAATTTCCGAAGATCAATATTATGAAATTGTTAGCTCACTCCCTCACGATAATGATTCCCTTGAAGATGACGATCCTAATAAATTTGTCGCTAAAATTGGCGGTGAAGGCGTCAGATATCTATTAAAAGAAGTAGATGTTGAAAAAACTTTTAGAGAATTAAAAGCTCAACTTAAAAATGAAACATCTCAACAAAAAAGAAATGACAGTTTAAAAAGATTAAGAGTATTAGAAGCATTCAGAGAGCATGAAGGTAAAGTTCCTAACAAACCGGAATGGATGGTGCTTAGTGTTGTCCCCGTAATTCCTCCTGAATTAAGACCATTAGTTCCACTGGAAGGCGGCAGATTTGCAACTAGTGATCTAAATGATTTATATAGAAGAGTTATTATCCGCACAAAGAATGAGGGAAATCAAGCTCTCTCAG
>CAYXXW010000113.1:0-8444 GCA_964469115.1 uncultured Melioribacteraceae bacterium | reverse complement strand
TGCTTTTCAATTAAATATCTAAAAACCGTCAACTTATTCTAGGACGGGACATACAAATTACAGAAGTTGAATTATTTTATTTCTATTGTTCTTGGTTTAATTCTTTCAACCTTTGGAAGATGAACATACAATCTGCCATTATCTAATTTAGCATCAATCTTATCTTCATCAATACTTTCAGAAATTTTGAACTTTCTGTAGTAATTACTGGGATCAATTTCTTTCATTAGGAATTTCTGCTGCAACTCCCCCAAGAAATTTGTTCTTCCCATTATAACTAAATCGCCTTCTTCTATTTTAATCTTAACATCTTCTCTGGCTACACCTGGCATATTCGCAACCAAATTGTAATTATCAGTGGTTTCATAAATATCAACCAAAGGTGCAACCCAAGATTCTGTTTCTAAAGCTTCTTCCCAGCTTCTTTTATCTTCAACTTTTGTTAAAGCTTTTGTATCTACCATTTTACTATCTCCTTATTTTACTTATTTTTTATCTTCATCATCGTCTACTACTTCGTAAGAAGCATCTTGAACTTCTTTTTCATCTTTAGGAGCTTCTTCTTTTTGACCTTGACCATCACCTGGTTGTGGACCTGCTCCCGGCTGGCCTTCAGATCCAGGTTGTTGATAAAGGTTCTGTGAAATTTCGCCCCAAACTTTATTTAGCTGATCTGTTGCAGTTTTAATCGTTTCAGTGTTGTCTGTTTTAATAGCTTCTTCCACCTTAGCAATTTCAGCTTCAAGTTTTGACTTAGCATCAGCAGGAATTTTATCTTTTAGTTCTTCAATCTGCTTTTTAGTCTGGAAAACTAAATTATCGGCGTTATTTCTTATTTCAACGCTTTCCTTCTTCTTCTTATCTACTTCAGCATTTTCTTTAGCTTTATTTTTCATGTCCTTAATCTCTTCATCACTCAATCCACTTGAAGAAGTAATTCTAATACTCTGTTCTTTACCACTCGCTTTATCTTTAGCCGCAACGTGCATAATTCCATTAGCATCAATATCAAAAGTTACTTCAACTTGTGGAACTCCTCTTGGTGCAGGCGGAATACCATCTAAGTGAAATTTTCCAAGTGTCCTGTTATCTGTAGCCATTGATCTTTCGCCCTGTAAAATATGAATTTCAACAGATGGCTGATTATCAGCTGCGGTAGAAAAAACTTCACTCTTCTTAGTTGGAATTGTTGTATTAGCATCAATCAACTTTGTCATAACACCGCCTAAAGTTTCAATACCCAATGAAAGCGGAGTAACGTCTAATAATAATACATCTTTTACATCACCGGCAAGTACACCACCTTGAATTGCGGCACCAATTGCAACAACTTCATCAGGGTTAACCCCTTTATGAGGTTCTTTCCCAAAAATTCTTTTTACTAATTCTTGAACTTTTGGAACTCTTGTTGATCCACCAACCAAAATAACTTCGCTAATTTCTGAAGTAGAAACACCGGCATCTTTTATCGCTTGTTGACAAGGACCTGCTGATCTCTCAATCAAGTCATCAACTAACTGCTCAAATTTTGAACGCGTTATTGTTATATTCAAATGCTTTGGTCCATCTTGAGTAGCAGTAACAAATGGTAAATTAACATCTGTCTGCGAAGTGGACGAAAGTTCAATCTTAGCTTTTTCTGCACCTTCTTTAAGTCTTTGAAGTGCCATAGGATCTTTTCTTAAATCAATACCCTCTTGCTTATTAAATTCGTCTGCAAGATAATCAATAAGTCTCTGATCAAAATCATCACCACCTAAATGTGTATCGCCATTAGTTGACTTAACTTCAAAAACTCCATCTCCCAACTGCAATACTGAAACATCAAAAGTACCGCCACCTAAATCGTAAACGGCAACTATTTGCTCTTTATCTTTTTTATCTAATCCATAAGCAAGAGCAGCTGCTGTAGGTTCATTAATTATTCTTTTTACTTTAAGTCCGGCAATTTCTCCAGCATCTTTTGTTGCTTGTCTTTGAGCATCGTTAAAGTATGCAGGAACAGTTATAACGGCTTCAGTAACATCTTGACCTAAATAATCTTCTGCAGTTTTCTTCATTTTCTGCAAAACCATTGCGCCAATTTCCTGTGGAGAATAAACTCTATCATCAATTTTAATTCTTGCAGATCCATTATCTCCTGACATTACTTTGTAAGGTACCTCAGAAATTTCATTACTAACTTCATCATACCTTCTTCCCATAAATCTTTTTACAGAAAATACTGTATTTATTGGATTAGTAACTGCTTGTCTTTTTGCAGGTTGTCCAACTAATCTATCGCCATTCTTGGCAAATCCAATTACTGAGGGTGTTGTTCTTCCTCCTTCTGAATTTGGAATAACAACCGGTTCATTTCCTTCCATCACAGCAACACATGAATTAGTCGTTCCCAAATCTATTCCTATTATCTTACCCATTTCTATCAATCTCCTTATTTTTAAAAAACAGCGACTCGCATGAGTCGCTTAAATTTTGCATTAAAATTACGTTACATAAGTTCAATAACTTTTTCTTTTTCAACTTTTGGTGCTAATTTATTTAATTTTATTTCCAAGTTTCCATCACTAAATTTTGCATCAACGTTTTCTGAATCAACTTCAATCGGAAGTGTGAAACTTCTTTTGAATTTACCAAAGGATCTTTCTTCTCTGTAAAAATTCTTCTCTTTTTCTACATTACTTTTTTTCTTTTCACCTTCAATTGTTAAAATGTTATCTTGCAATGTAATTTTTAAATTTTCTTTTGGAACACCCGGGACTTCAGCATCAATCAATATACTTTTTTCATCCTCAGAGATATCTATTCTTGGTGAAAAAGAATCTTGATGAGCATTTTGAAAACCTGGGAATTCATCAAAAAATCTTTGAAATCTGTTTGAGAAATGATCTAAATCTCTCATTGGTTCAAATCTTAAAAGTGTCATGTATATATCTCCTTAATTAATTTTTAATATTGTGTTTCAAATTTACTTTAATAATAGCAAGACTTGTGCCAATTTAATTATTCGATGTAATCTATTGTTTTATAATGCTTTAGAGAGATTATACGCAATTCATTAAAATATGCCATTATGTCTAGAATGTGTCATTTTGTCGCAATATATCTAATTTTGTCAGATTATCTGACTTATTGTCATTATATTTTTTATTGGAGGATCAATGTTCAATATAGAAAATTTTGATATCAAACTGGAAACTGGAATAATTGGTAGAAACTTTATTTATAGTGAAACTATTGATTCAACAAATTCATTTTTGTTGGGGAATGAGCAGAAACTTGCCAATGGGACCGTCATACTTACAGAGTATCAAGAGAATGGACGAGGAAGATTTAAGCGGCCATGGGAAAGTAATAAGGGTGAAAATCTGACATTTTCTATTTTGTTAAGAAAAAAATATTTAATGTTAAATCCCAATCATATTAACCTAGCTGCTTCTTTAGCTGTTTCTTCTGCAATTGAAAATTTATTTCAGCTTAAGACCGATCTTAAATGGCCGAATGATGTATTGATTAAAAACAAAAAAGTGAGCGGAATTTTATTGGAATCATCCACTAAAGGGTCTAAACTGGAAAAAATTGTAGTTGGAATTGGCATAAATGTGAATCAGACAAAATATGATGGTGAGTTTAAGATTCAGCCAACTTCGATTAAGTTTGAATTGAGAAGGGAAGCAAACAGGGAACGACTATTAAGCGAAATACTAAACGGTTTTGAGGAACTTCTGCATAGTTTGGAAGAGAGTCCAAAAAAAGTTTTAGATGAATGGCGAGAAAACTGCCGAATGATTGGTGAACGGATTACAATTGATACAGGAACCGAAAAAAAATCCGGCGTATTTTATGATATTGATGCAAATGGATTTATGATACTAAAATCCGGTGAAGAAATTGAAAAAATTACAAGTGGTGATGTTTTTGTTAAATAGAGTAAAAAGATAGAAAGAATTATATGAAAGTTTATTTAGATAACGCAGCAACTACAAAAATGCATCCAAGAGTAGTGAAAAAGATGCTCCCCTATTTAGATGATCACTTTGGTAACCCGTCTTCAATTCATTCTTTTGGAAGAAGTACCAGAGTGGCAATTGAAGAATCTCGCGAAATTATTGCAGACTTTATAAACGCGGATCCAAGTGAAATTTATTTTACAAGCTGCGGAACTGAATCTACTAATTTTATAATTAATGGAATCGCAAAAACAGAATTTATTGAATCTGGCAGAAATCATTTAGCAACATCTGCAGGAGATCATAAAGCTACTCTAAATGCATTTAAGCAGCTTGGTGAAAATGGTTTTGAGTATATTACATTTAATCTTGATAAAAATTTTCAATTAGACAGTTATATTCTTGAGAAATCTATTCTCGAAAAAACTTCTCTCTACTCTTTGATTCATGTAAATAACGAAACCGGAAAAATATTAGATGTTAAGAAAATTAATGAATCTCTTAATAATATTTATTTTCATATTGATGCAGTTCAAAGTTTTGGTAAAGTAGAATTAGATGTGAAAGATTTAGGTATAGACGCACTTTCAGTTTCTGCACATAAGATTTACGGACCGAAAGGTATTGGAGCTGCATATGTTAAAAGTGGAACACCTATGAGTTCATTAATTCTTGGCGGCGGTCAAGAACGTAACAGAAGAGCCGGAACTGAAAACGTTGCTTCAATTGTTGGATTTGCCGAAGCAACTAAGATTGCTAAAGAGAGCATGTCAGAAAACTTTGAAAAAGCGAATAAGTTAAAAAATTATTTCTGGAAAGGTTTAATAGCAAATGGAATCGAAGGAATTATCAATAATAGCGAGTTAAATTCTTCACCCTATATTTTAAGTTTAACATTAGATCCGGAAGTATATCGGAATGATTCAGAAACTATATTGATGTTTTTAGATATTAATGGAATTGCTGTTTCTGCCGGGTCTGCTTGTACATCTGGGACACTGAAACCATCGCATGTTATTTTGGCCGGTGGTTATCCGGAAGCTTATGCTAAAGGGACAATCAGATTTTCTTTTTCTTCTGATAATACCATTGAAGAATTGGATTACACAATTGATGTGATGAAAAAATTAACACAGAAAATTAAGAAGTGAAAACAAAGTTATAATTTTTACAATATTTTTCTCAACTTATAACGGCGTGTTATGCTGGCCGCCCAAAACAACAATGCCGAACAAAACTCGCATTCAGTTTGACCCGCTGTTTATATTGTTAAAACATTACTTTATATACCCCAACAATCTTAAAAATTCATCTGCCTTTTCATATGCCATTGTTTGGATTTTCTTATCAGGATTTGGAAATCCATTGTCTGGCTCACTAGATGGAGTAAATAAATGTCCAACATTGTCATAAATAATCAATTCACAAATATTTCCTTTTGATTTCATTTGATTTGCGAAATTCTGCACACCAGCAAGTGGAGTAACTGTATCATCTCTGCCTTGAAGAATCAAGGTCGGCGGTAATCCTTCTTTAATATTCTCATCTGGTGATATTTTGCTCACTTCTATTCTATCCAATAATAATTGTTGGAACCAATTATCTTTTCCCAATGAAACTGCAGGCGAAACTAGTATAAGAGCATTAGGACTTGAGTTTATCGACAAATTTGAATCTGCAAATATAGCCGCTGATGTAACTAAATGAGCTCCGGCTGACCATCCATATCCTACTATCTTATTTGGATCGATCTTTAAAAAGCTATTATTTGACCGCATCCACTTTATAATTTCTTGTGCATCTTCCATCGCGTCTATCGGTGTTATTTCCTTTTGATCCGAAAGTCGGTATTGTGCTGCAACTGATACAAATCCAAGATTTGCAAAATGCTTAGCTCTTCCAAATGCCCAGGAAGCTTCACCATTGGCCCAACCACCTCCATGAAATATTACGATCGCCGGAAGATCCTTTTCATCCGTGAGACTGTTTTTAGTGAATACATATGCCTTCAACTCAATGCTATCTTTTTTTGAATATGTAAATTCTTGAGTATTTATTTGCTGTGCGAACAAAGAAGTGAATTGATAAAATGTAAA
The DNA here is from genome assembly GCA_964469115.1 of uncultured Melioribacteraceae bacterium. Taxonomy (GTDB): domain Bacteria; phylum Bacteroidota; class Ignavibacteria; order Ignavibacteriales; family Melioribacteraceae. The sequence goes on along the minus strand of CAYXXW010000113.1, from coordinate 2,398 downwards.
TAACACTACAATAAATTTATAATACTTCATATGATACCTTTTTAATTACCATATAACGGTGTTGAGGCGATGGTTAGGCGTTAGTAAGATTCTTATTTAGTGTTGTATATAACTGGAGTTTTATACTTCCATTCTTGCCACAATCGGTCATTTGTAACTAGCTCTACCATAAAATGACTGACGTTTATTCTGCTTGTTTTTCCGGGATTAAAAATGGCACTGCGTATTTTATTATTATGTGCTTCATATTTACTGACATTTTCTTCATCAAAAAGTGAATCAGGGCGAACTGCTACCCAATCAATGTTGGTTTTTGATCCTAATTTGTTAACAAGATGATTGGCTGCAAGCATATTATCTTTGTGGGGAGGTAATAAGACTTTTAATAACCAGAACACTATCTTTTCTCCGAAGGTGTTTACTTCTCCTATCTTTCTGTTTGTATATGCAGTTGTGCTCATTAAGATGAACTTTGGGTTCAGATTTAAGGACTGTAAAGCTTCAATTATTTTTGCAACGGTATTGGAAACTAGTTTATGGGGGGGACCAAAAATCCCTTTGAAATTTATGTTGTGGCCTAGGCAACTGATAATACAGTCACAATTTGTTAAAAGGTTTTTAATTTTGCCAATCTCAAGGTCATTTACATTTCCTTTTATTATCTCTATGTTCTTATCATTTAATATTTGGCTAGGTAAATTTGCTGATTCTCGCACAACTACTCGAACTTGAATGTTCCTTTTGACAAGCTTTTGTACTACCAATTTACCAGTTGCTCCACTTGCGCCTAAAACCAGTGTTTTCATATTAGCCACTACATTTAATAAATATATTGATACGCCTAAAGATGTTAACGATAAACCGCCTTCCAAAATGACAATGATGATTTTGTGAAAATTGCACGAGACCAAAAATATCTTAATTTTTACAGTACTTAAACCATATAATTAATTAAGCTATGTAATTTTTCCTTCAGTTCTTTTCTGGGTACAATTACATCCACAAAACCATTTTCAAGTAAAAATTCTGAACGCTGGAAACCTTTTGGTAGGTCGCGTCCTATTGTCTGTTTTATTACTCTTGGGCCGGCAAAACCGATGAGTGCTTTTGGCTCAGCAACAATCACATCACCAAGCATGGCATAGCTCGCGGTTGTACCACCAGTTGTTGGATCAGCAAGAACAGAAATGTATGGGAGTCCGGCATCTGCAAGCCTTGCAAGTCTGCTGCTGGTTTTAGCCATTTGCATTAATGACAATGCACCTTCCATCATTCTTGCTCCGCCGCTTTGTGAAATAATAATCATAGGGATTTTATTTTCATAAGCTCTGTCAATAGCTCTGGCAATTTTTTCACCAACAACTGAACCCATGCTTCCGCCTATAAATTTAAAATCCATACAAGCGAAACTTACTTTTAGCCCATTAATTGTTCCAATTCCAGTTTTAACAGCATCATTTAGCCCACTTTTCTTTATTGTTTCAGCAATTCGGTCTGAGTATTTTTTAGTATCCTCAAATTCTAAAGGATCACCGGATTTCATTTTTTTATCAGATTCTTTAAATGAATTTTTATCTAATAAAATAGAAATGTATTCTTCGCTTCCTACTCTAAAATGATTGTTGCACTTAAAACAAACCCATGCATTCATTTCTAACTGACGGGCATAAATTATTTCTCCGCACTTTTCACATTTTGTCCATTGTCCGTCAGGCACATCAGATTTTTGACTTTTGGGAGATATATTTTGTTTCGATCTCTTAAACCAGCCCATAAATATTATTCCTTTTCAATATTAGCTATTAAAGTTAACACCCTTGTCGGATGTTCAGGATCATTCGAAAAAAGCGTTACTGTTCTTGCAACTTGACCAATTAAATTTTTTGTATCAAATACAATATTTAATTTATCAGATTCATTCGGTAATAGTTTTTTAGTTGACATAAGTGCAGCAGTACAACCACAAGAGGATTTAATTCGTTCAATATTTAACTCCGATGTTCCAATATTTTTTACTTCAATAAAAGCTTCTAATTTATCACCTTCTTTAACATTACCAAAATTATGATTGTATTGAGAGAGTTTGATTGATGGTTTGTCAACCTTATCAATTTCATTTTCTGATATAATATTTGCTTGAAATGATAGACGAAGTTGTGACTTTTGAGGATCATTGCTTAGAATGTAAACATATTTTTTCTGCTTCCCACTTCTTCTTGCTGAATTAAACTTAACTTTAATTTGAGTGGAATCATCAGGAACTAAGCGTGTTTTTGAAGGAGTTACAGCAGTACATCCACAAGATGCTTTAACTCTATTAATTTCAAGAACATCAGTTCCCCTATTGAGAATAACAAAATCGTGTTCAACAATTTCCCCTTCTTTAATATCACCAAAA
>CAYXXW010000112.1:0-8539 GCA_964469115.1 uncultured Melioribacteraceae bacterium | reverse complement strand
AGATTACCGCTGAACATTACCTTCTTATTCCAAGGCTGACCTACATTGAATTCTACTTCTACTGCTAAGTCCTTTACGGATTATGGGTCATCATTGAATGTAGGTTTACCCGAATATTCTAAAGCAGATACTACATTTTTAAGAACTATTCTTAAAATAGAACGAAAAACTAAAGATTTTTTCACTTAGGAATAAAAAGAAAATTAATTAAAATCTTTAAAAAATTGCGTATATAAATGGTGCTAAAGCAGAACCTTGTGTCAGTACAATGAGTCCGCCAAGTAGAATTAGAAAGAAAACAATGGGCATTAACCACCATTTTTTTCTAACTCGTAAAAATTCCCAAAGTTCAACAATTACCCTTACCTTGCTCATTTGTTTTCCTTAAGTATATAAATAGTACTCAAAAATAAATCAATTGAGTTTTATAATCAAAGGTTATTAAATCATGACCTAATCTGATAAATCTTAATAATTATTGATTCCATTTTGTCAATATGGTAATTTACTTATCAAAATAATCAAAAACTTTCAAATACATATGTCCAATAAAATTCAAAAATATTTCCAGATTGCAGTTTTGCTTTTTTCAATCAACAGCTGCAGTATCTTCAATGTAACCGAAGAGATCACACTTGATCAATTATTACATGACTATCAAGCATCTTATGAGAATCGCGAATTATCTTTCTCTGCCCATCCATATTCTAAAATTAGATCAATTGAAATTGATTCTACATCAAAAAAAATTTCCATCAATTTTAATAGGCAATTTTCGTATCACCCGTTTAGAGAAGATGAAATAAAATTAATTTATCAACAAACTAAAGACAAACTGTTTCCCTTCTCAGAAGAGTTTGATATTGAAATTAAAACTATGGGTTATGATATAAAAGAGTTGGTGCCGAATATTTACAGAGAAAATGAATCCAAATACGATATTACAAGGATACCTAAGACATATGACCATAGGAATCCGATCGTTTTTAATCAAAGTAAAAATCTAAAGCCAACGAATGGACTATTTAATAAAAATGTTGCTTTGTGGCATAGTCATGGTTGGTACTATAACCATAAAATGGATAGATGGCTTTGGCAGAGAGCTAGACTGTTCCAAACCGTAGAGGATATTGGACCAATCAGTTTTACTCTTCCTTATATTGTTCCAATGCTGGAAAATGCTGGGGCAAATGTTTTCTTACCTCGTGAACGTGATACTCAAATACATGAAATAGTAATTGATGATATGGATCCAAATTTTAGTGATAAAACTAATTTGTGGCTAACTGATACGACAACAGGCTTTAAAATGGATTCAAGTTCCATTCCCGCTAATGTTAATCCTTTTAAATTAGGCAGTCATAAGTACAAAGTTGTTAGTTCCAAAGAAGTTACTGCTGAATATTTACCCACTTTTCCGGAAAAAGGAAATTACTCAGTTTATATTTCGTATCAATCAGTTGAAAAAAGTTCGCAAAATGTTTTATACAAAGTTTATCATTCAGGCGGGATAAGTGAATTTATTGTAAATCAAACAATTGGAGGTTCAACTTGGATTCATTTAGGAAATTTTCATTTTGAAAAAGGTTTGAATAAGCAAATTGGGAAAGTTGAAATTTCATCTGAGCATTCAAAGACCGGTGAAATAATTACAACCGATGCAGTAAGATTTGGAGGTGGATTTGGTAATATTCAGAGAAATGGAGCACCCAGTGGAAGACCAAAGTTTGTTGAAGGGGCAAGGTATTATTTGCAATTTGCCGGGATGCCTGATACTCTGGTTTATAATCTGAATGGAAATGATGACGATTATACGGATGATTATCAAAGCAGAGGTGAATGGGTCAATTATCTTAAGGGCAATCCAAGCGGACCAAATATAAATAGAAAGGCTAAGGGGTTGGGAATTCCAGTTGATGCATCAATTGCTTTCCACACAGATGCAGGAATTAGCAGATCTGATACTACAATCGGCACTCTTTCTATTTATTCAATTGAGGCAATGGACACATCGAGTAATTTCCCGGAGAATTATTCAAGATTAGCCAATAGAGATTTTGCAGATATTTTACAGAGTGAAATAGTTGATGATATTAGAGTAAAATATGACCCCGTTTGGAATAGAAGACAGTTGATGAATGCTCAATACAGTGAATCGTCAAGACCTAATGTACCATCAGTATTGCTTGAGTTGGCTTCACACCAAAATTTCTTAGATGTAAAATTTATGGCAGATCCCCGATTTAGATTTGATGTCTCGCGTTCGATTTATAAATCTGTGCTCAAGTTCTTATCTGTGCAGCATAATTTTGATTATGTTGTTCAGCCTTTACCGGTAACACATTTTGCAATTAAACGAGAAACTGAAAATTCAATCAAACTTTCATGGGAGCCTCAACTTGATCCTCTTGAAAATACTGCAATTCCAACCGGCTATATTATTTACAAAAGCGTCGAGAGCAGTGGTTTTAATAATGGGACAAAAACGGAGTCAACCTTTTTAGAGTTAACTGATTTAGAGTTTGATAAAATCTACAACTTTAAAGTCACTGCATTCAATAATGGTGGCGAAAGTTTTCCTTCCGAAATTCTTTCGTGTGCTTTCGTCAACAATAACAATCCGACGGTCTTAATCATAAACGGTTTTGATAGAATTGCTCCTCCGGCAAGTGTAACCACAGAGATTTTTTCCGGTTTTGTAAATAAAGTAGATCAAGGTGTGCCATATATGTACGATATTGGATTCACTGGGGAACAGCATAATTTCAATCCCAATTCAAAGTGGAGTACTGATGATATTCCGGGACATGGTGCCAGTTATGGAGATTATGAAACTAAGATTATAGCTGGTAATACATTTAATTATCCTTACATTCACGGAAAAGCAATAAGAGCTAATGGATATTCATTTATTTCTGTTAGTGATGAAGCCGTTAATGATGAAAAAATCAGTCTTAATGATTTTGAGATCGTTGACTTAATTATGGGTGAAGAGAAAACTACAAGCTGGACAAAACATTACGGTGATAGCTTGCTTGGATTACAGTACCAAGTATTTGATAAGGAGATGATTACAATTATTTCTGATTTTTTAGAGAGCGGAGGCAATTTATTTATTTCGGGCTCATATTTAGCAAGCGATGTTTTTTTAGACAATAATCTTGATTCAGTAAAAGTAAATTTCCTAAAAAGTAAACTCAAATTCGTTTTAGCATCCGATCATGCAGTAAAAAATGGGAACATTATTAATATTTCTGATTCTTTTTTACCAAACTATTATACTTTTAATTTTGTTACGGAAATGAATGATACAATTTATAATGCTGAAGCTCCTGATGCATTAGAACCAGTTAATGGTAGCAGAATTTTATTAAGATACAATGAAAACTACTACAGTGCCGCAACCGGCTACAAAGGAAATTATTCGGTAGTTGCTTTTGGTTTTCCCTTCGAAACGATCAAAGATGACCTTGATAAAAATCGAATAATGAAAGCAATACTTAATTACTTTGAATAATCATAAACTTCATTAGGAATATGAAAAAAATAATTTTTTACTTTCTACTAATCAGCACATTAATTATGGCACAAACAAAGTATCCTGTAATCAATAAAGAAATTGCAGAAGGAAATTATAACAAAGCTGAAATAATGATCAAAGAGATTATAAGCACCAATTCATTGGCTCAATCTGAAAAAGATTCTCTACTCTTTGAAATTGAAAGACATAACAGAATTAAAATTGGTTTTACTCGTACTGCTGAATTTGTTTTAGACTATGTTCGTAATTTCATACCTGAAGCAAATGAGAATATGCTTAAATCTTGGGAAAATGATGGGTCTTTGGAATTTAAAATTATTGATGGCATTAAATTTTATTTCAATCGGGGTCACACAAATTTATTTAGAATTAACAAAGCTGCAAAGGAAAGAAAAGATGCTGTTACCGGTAAAACTAAAGATGATTTAGATCTTTTGCTCGAAAAGATCGTCCCGGGAATTATTTCTAATATTGAAGACAATGATGGCAGATATGGTACGCCAAATAAAATTAGATTAACATACAAACTAAGTGTTGACCCAAATGTTGTTCCTCCTGGTGAAATTATACGTTGCTGGATGCCGTATCCTAGAGAAGAGAATAAAAGACAAGAAGTAATAAGTTTTAATTCTGAAGATAACTTTTCTATTGCAGACAATTCCATTTTACAGAGATCAGTTTATTTTGAAAAGAAAGCAGTAGAAGATAAAGCTACAACTTTTGAGTATGATTTAGTTCTTTCTAATAAGGCTGTTAATTTCAATGTAAATCCTGCTAATGTGAAAGAGTATGATAAGGGATCTGAGTTGTATAGAAAATTCACAAGTGAAAGAGCTCCTCACATTTTATTTACAGATAAAATAAAAAGTTTGTCAAAAGAAATAATTGCTGACGAAACCAATCCTTATCTGAAAGCTAAAAATATATTCACTTGGATAAATAATAATATCCCTTGGGCCGGCGCAAGAGAATACTCAACCATTTTAAATATTTCAGATTACTGTATTACAAATATGCATGGCGATTGCGGAATTAAGACATTGCTTTTTATGACCCTCGCCCGCTATAACGAAATTCCTACAAAATGGCAGAGCGGCTGGATGCTTCATCCTGGCCAAGTAAATTTGCACGATTGGTGCGAAGCCTATTTTGAAGGGTATGGCTGGGTTCCCGTTGATCAATCATTTGGATTAGTTATATCCGATGATGAGAAAGTTAAATACTTCTATTTAGGTGGAATTGACCAATATCGCTTTATTGTTAATGATGAGTACAGCACTCCTTTCTCTCCGGCTAAGGAGCATCAAAGAAGTGAGACAGTTGATTTTCAACGAGGTGAAGTTGAATGGTCAGGAGGCAATCTATATTTTGATAAATGGGATTACTCAATGGATATTGAATATTTGGAAAAATAAGAATACTAAAAGATTTCTAAATCAACTCGATAAAAAGAAATTGGGACTCATTTCCAAATAACAATTTATAAGAAATTAGATAGTATAGTCATCTCGAATATGCTTTTGGTGAGAGATCCTTAATATTATTGGGATTCCTACACAGCTTAAATATTCATTAAATAATAAATTATTTCCTATTTAATCAGCAGCATTCGTTTTGTATCTCTAAATAACCCGGTTACCAGAGAATAAAAGTAAACCCCGGAATTAAGATTCGAAGCATCAAAGTTTATTTGATAAGTGCCGGGTTGTTTGTTTTCATTTACCAAAGTTGCTACTTCTCTGCCAAGTATGTCATAAACTTTTAATGATACATTCTGCACTTCGACAGAGCTCAGTGCTGCCACCGGGATACTATATTGTATTTTAGTGGCAGGATTAAAAGGGTTTGGGTAATTTTGACTCAAGTGAAAAGTTGGGATAATTTTATTTTCAACATTCGCAAATGTCAGTGTTGTATCTATACCAAAGGTAACTTTAAATTCACCGCCAATATTTTCATCAATTATTAATTCCCTTCTTTCTCTATTAAAACTAGTAAACTCTTCACCATCTAATTCTACTGAGCTAATAAATAGATGGTCCAAATTCATCAGTAAAGGATTAAGCGGAATAGTTCGCCATTCTTTCGGCTCAATGTTGTAATAGAGAGTAATTGATTCATTGTGCAGAAATAATTTTGAATAAAGATAAGTATAATATCCTAGTTCAATCGAATGATACCCAGCTTTAAATCCGTTGCCCTTATGCTCGCCCCAAGTTTCTTCACCATATTTAGTTCTGTTTTCATAAACTTCCCCATAAACATGATCTACAAAATACTTCATGAAAAAATTGAGGGTTTCGTCTGCCATCTGAAGATATTTATCATCTTTAGTTATATCGTACATTATAAGTCCGGCAACCACAGCCTGCTCCATTTGCCACCAAGCTTTTGCAGTATCGGGATTTCCCCACATCAACATTTCACCAGTCACTCTATTGTAATCTTTATAAGGTCCTCCATTTTGACTATCATAACCTTTTGCTAAAACTTCATCAATTAATTTTTCAGCTCCAGTGATAAATTCTGGGTTATTATCAATATAATAAGCTCTTCCCAAGCACCATGCTGTTTTAATCAAGTGCCCCATAATTGTCATTGTTTCATTACTTTTAACTGACCAATCAGTATTATACTCTTCCGCAAAGCCAATCGCTTGATCATCCATTGAAGAGATTAAACTTCCAAGAATATTATCTAAAACAAATTGAATATTTTGAGTATAGATATATTCATTTTCTTCTTTTAGGTATAAGGAATATAAATGAGTTGTAAGAGCATCAACGGTTGCATTGAAACTCTTTCCAGTTAATTGAGACCAATTAAAATTTCCTTTATCAAAATATCCATAATTACTTTCACTTGGGTCCCAAAGAACAACTTCACTATGTAACCATGCATCTTCTAATCTAACTCCTGCTAGCGAATCAATTTTTGCTTCAGCAAAAGCGGAAATCCCAAGTAAAGCATAATGCTGGTTAAAAGCAGTTTTATCTTCGTTTATATTTTTGGGCTGACCGAATTTATCTATGCTGTTATACCATCCCCCATTTATACTATCCCACGCACTTGAGTGCATAAAATCTAGAGCATTTTTCGCATAATCTAAATAAATATCATTTCCAGTAAGCATATATGCTCTCGTTAATCCATAAGCATTTCTGGATTGAGTAATCATGTCTTTGTTAGTGCCCCAGTTGGTAAGAACGTTTCCTTCCTTACTGATATTAGTGTAAAAGCCACCGTTAGTTTCATCGTAAGAATTAAGCCAAAATGAAGCACAGCTATCAACGAATCCAATGTTAAGTTCTGGATTTAATAAGTATTTGCTTTTAACTTCATATTGAGAAAACAAGCTCGTGCTAAAAGCTGATAACAACAGCAAAACTATTCTAAAGGTATATTTTTTTTTCATTTCCCCACTTTAACTAATCTTCATTTTAATAAAATTAATTTCTTAGTGTCAATAAACTTTCCGGCTTGAATTCTGTAGAAATAAATCCCGCTAGAAAGCTGAGAGGCATTAAAATCAATATCATACTTCCCTTTCTGCATTTCACTATTAAGCAAAGTTTTTACATCCTGACCAACTACATCGTAAATCTTTAGAGTTACATATTCATTGTTAGGTATTTGAAAACTTATCTTTGTCGTTGGATTAAACGGATTAGGAAAATTTTGATTTAACTTAAACTCATCAATAATTATGTTTTCTAAATCTTCATTTTCAACTCCAACCGGTTCATCACCTAAATAAAAAACTTTAGCTTCATATCCTTCAAGTTCAATATCAAGAGTTCCACTTATTGGTTGAATATCAATCACAGATCCATCAATTAGATTAGTCAGATATTTTGTACCGTCAGAAAGATCATTAACGGAGATCGAGCCAGTTTTACTTTCTCCTCTAAAATTTGCAATTGTTAATATATTATGATTTTCAGAAGTTGAGATATAAGCGTATACATCAGACGGCAATGAAGTAGTAATTCTTTCCATTGCTGGATTTGACAAATATTTATTTCTCAGTCTTACAAGAGATTTAAAATATGGTCTCAAATTATCGGAATCACTCCAATCGATCATTCCTCTATTAGTCAACTCACCAACTTCTCCACCGGAATAAATCAAAGGAATTCCACTAGCTGTAAACAGTATTGTGTGCATTAGTTTTGATCTTTGAGTATCATAAGATGAAGCAACCCTCACTTCATCATGATTTTCAACAAATCTAAATGGTCTTGCATAATCAGGATAGTCTTTTCTTAATTCCGTATCCAAGGCATCAATTGCTAAAGTTCCACTGGCAACGCCTAATAGTTTATTTCTAAGATCCCAATCATTTGCTGAATCAAAACGTTGCTGATAGTAAACTGACTGAGATGAAGATGCTTCTGCCTCTAAGAATATTTCCGGTTTAATATTTTTTAATGCCGAACGCCACTCTTGCCAAAATTCTGAATTTCGTTCTTCGACACCCCAAGCTACATCACATCTGTATCCGTCAATATTATATTCCTGAACCCAATATTTTGCTACTTTAATAAAGTAATCACGAACATCTTTATTATTATGGTTCAAATTTGGAAGACTAGCCCAATCAAAAAAGTATTCATAGTTCGAATTCCCCGGTTCACCATCCCAAAGATAAAAATCTGCCCAAGGCGATTCTGCTTTGTACTCTAAGACATTCTGCATGAACGGATGCTGAATTGCAGTATGGTTAACAACAAAATCTAGAACAACTTTAATTCCTGCAGTATGCAATGCCTCCACCAAATTTCTAAAATCCTGCTCTGAACCAAAGTCTTCTTCAAAACCTAAATAATCTGTAATTTCATAACCGTGAATTGTTGGTCCGGTATAAATTGGCATGAACCAAATAGCATTTATTCCTAAATCAACCATATCGGGGATTTTATTTTGAATTCCTTGAAAATCTCCGGAAGAACTATAAGATCTTGGGTAGATCTCATAAAATACCGCATTATCAATCCA
>CAYXXW010000111.1:0-8572 GCA_964469115.1 uncultured Melioribacteraceae bacterium | reverse complement strand
GCGATTTTTTAATTCATCCCTAAAGTCAATATTGTTCAAATAATTATCTGTCACTTTGTTCTGTGCTTTTACCCAAGCTTTAGTTTCATCTGAATTATCATCCTCAAGCCATCGGTAGGGGTCGGTAACTTCAGTTCCAAAATAATTGTCGACCGTATCAACTGTTGCTGTCTCAGGATACTGCACTTTTGGTTTTTCGGTTGAGCATGCTGTCGCTATAATAATAATAAATACTACTGATAAAATTCTCTTATTCATTTAATCTCCTAAGTATTACTTTATTCATTTGTTTATAACATAAAACTAGTTAAAAATAAATATTATGAAAACTAAGATCCGGAAATAATTGATAATTAGCATGATCTGGCATGCACAATATTATTTAATAAGACCCAACTTTTAAAAATGAAGAACAGTATTGCTTAAAAGTTAGACTTCAATAATAGCGCGTGAGAAGTCTTCAAAAAGTAGTTAACAAAACAACTGCTTATTGTACTTCATTAATAAGTTCTATAAAATCCTTATAGGGAATTGCTGTAATACTCTCTGCAGAATAAGCTCCGTTTGCTAAACTTATCATACTTACTTTGGCTGCCGTCTTTTCGTCAGGCGCTTCGTAAATATCCATAAAATCGTAGCGACCTAAAAGAGCATAGTGTGCTTTAAAAGTTACGCCTGGACATTTAGCTTTTACCTCTTCAAGCCAGACGTGTCCTAGCTTTGCGCGACTGTGAATTCTTTTTGATTCATCGGGAGATAGTTTTGTAAATAAAATATAAGTGGCCATTTTAATCCTCCTCAGTTATTGGTTTGGATAAAATTTATTTTTACGATGAGACAATCTATATCAAAACAATAAATTTTTAGTCGGCTTATAATTTACTTCCGCAATACTTACAAAAAGTAGCGTCTGCATCATGCCCTTCCTGGCTGCAGGCTTTACAAACTTGAGTGCTTACAGCTTTATTTTCAGTTTTTGTAAGTTCTGCAGTTACAATTCCGGTTGGAACGGCAATAATTCCGTATCCCAATATCATAATAAAGGCGGCAAAAGCTTGTCCCAAAGGCGTATTTGGTGATATATCACCATACCCAACGGTTGTTAAAGTTACAATTGCCCAGTAGATACTTCTTGGAATGCTTGTAAATCCATTTTCTTCGCCTTCAATAATATACATGAGTGAACCAAAAATTATCACCAATGTAAAAACAGTAAATATAAAGACGGTTATTTTTCTTCTGCTTTGTTTAAGAGCAACCAATAATGATTTTGCCGCACCGATATATTGAACAAATTTTAACACTCTAAAAATTCTAAGTACTCTTAAAATTCTTATGACAGTAAAATATCTTGTGGTAGGAAAAAACAGCCCAATATAAGTAGGGATAATGGCAAGCAAATCTATAACACCAAAAAAGCTGGTTGCATACTTAATTGGTTTATTTACTGCATAGAGCCTTAAGATATACTCAATTGTAAATATAATAGTGAAAAACCATTCAAGATTATATAACAGTTCTCCGTATTCTTGATTAATAGCTTTTATGCTATCCAGCATTACCACAATTACGCTGAGAAGAATACTGGCAATTAAAATTATATCAAATATTTTTCCGGTAGTAGTATCTGCCTCAAATATAAGTTCATGAAGTTTGTTTTTTAAGGAGAAATTATTGTCAGATGGGGTTTTCATAATAGAAAATCTGATTTAATTGCAAAAAGTAAAAGTTAGAATGAAATAATTTACTATTTTTGAGCTCAATAATCATAAATAATAATAATTAAAGTTATGAAGAATTTCACACTTTGGATATTAGTTTTTTTCAGTTCTGTGCAATTTGCGCAGGTTAATATTGAGCGATACAACAACCTCAATTCCATTAATGGCTTGATGGGGAACATTTCATTTTATATATCCTCTAAAACGGGCAATACAGATATTCAAGAATTTGAGATTGATGGACGGGTTAATTATAAGGGAGAAAATTTTTACTCTTTTTTGATCGCTCAAGGCGAATATGGCTGGAATAAAGGTAAAGAATATTCGAATAATGCACTTCTTCATTTAAGACATCTGCAAGATTTAGAAGGAATTTTTGATCCAGAATTATTTGCTCAAATTAATTATGATAAATCAAACTTAATTCTCTTTCGTTCATTATTTGGTGCCGGATTACGTTTATCCTTGATCGCTGATACAGTAGTAAGTTTGGATTTTGGAACTGCGTATATGTATGAGTCTGAAGATATTGATTTACCACAAAGCGCAAAACATCCTTCGGAGACTAATTTTAGTAGATGGAGCAACTATCTAAGCTTTTCAAGTAATATAAGCGGCAACTCAAGACTATCTGTTGTTATTTACGCTCAACCCAGATTAGATAATTTCGAAGATCTTAGATTACTCTCTGAAAATCATTTAAAGGCAGGGTTAACGGATAAGCTTTCACTTTCGTTGAGCGTAAGCTTAAGATATGATAGCAAACCACCTGACGGAGTAAAAGATACCGATACTAATACGAAAGTAGGATTTACATTTAGATTCTGAAATTAAGCATTCTAATAAAATTTAATTGTTAAATCAATACTTCTCCATTACAAAAGTTTGATCGGACATTGGCGGCCTAATATAGCCTTTCTCTTTTTGTCTTGGAGGAAGTTTAATTGGCTCAGGAGTTAAATCTTCATAATCTATTAAACTTAGCAAATGACTCATGCAGTTTAGTCGAGCCCTTTTCTTATCATCGGCATTTACAACATACCAAGGCGCTTGTTTAATATCTGTATAGGCAAACATTTCATCTTTGGCCTTTGAGTATTCAACCCATTTGGATCGGGACTCTAAATCCATTGGGCTCAATTTCCATCTTTTTGTTCTGTCATGTATTCTAGCTTGAAATCTTTTTTCCTGCTCTTCGTCACTAACGGAAAAGTAGTATTTAATTACTTTTATTCCGGATCGCACTAACATTCTCTCAAACTCTGGGCAGGATCTTAAGAACTCCTTGTGTTCTTCTTCGGTACAAAAACCCATTACTTTTTCAACACCTGCGCGATTGTACCAGCTTCTGTCAAATAATACCATTTCTCCGGCGGCCGGTAAGTTCGGCACATAACGTTGAAAGTACCACTGTGTTTTTTCTCTTTCGGTTGGTGTGCCAAGTGCAATTACTCTACATATTCTTGGATTCAAACTTTGTGTAATTCTTTTTATTACACCGCCTTTTCCTGCCGCATCTCTTCCCTCAAAGATTACAATTACTTTCAGTTTTTTTTCTTTTATCCACTCTTGTAATTTTACAAGTTCAATTTGCAGTTTACTTAATTCTTTTTCGTAAAAGCGTTTTTTTAATTTTTCTTGGTTAGTTTTTTCAGATTTTACACTGTGGGAGTTGTTGTTATTCTTTTTGCCGCTTTTTGATTTTGACATTTTGTTCCCAGCCAATATTTTATGTGTTATTTAATAATTATCGCAAAAAAAAAGAAATTTTTAACGAAGAAGCATCAGTTTAATAGTCTTGTTAAAAAAGTCACCAGTTATATTAACAAAATAAATTCCGCTTGTCAATTCCTTTCCCTCTGAATCGGACGCATTCCACTCAACTTGATAACTGCCAGGCTTTTGTTTTTCATTTATAAGAGTTGTTACTTCTCTTCCTAGGATATCGTAAATAACTAAACGTACTGACGCATGGCCATGCGTCTCTACATTAATCATGTCATTCCGGGCCTGACCCGGAATCTCATATTTAATAGTTGTACTTGGATTAAATGGGTTTGGATATGCCGACAAATTAAATAAATGCTTAATAATATTTTCATCATCAATATGGGTAATTAGATTACTGCTTCCAGGTGTTGATGTAGTTGAGATAACCCAATTGCCATTATTATTAGTCCTTGCAAGAGATTCATTTTCAATCATTGATGGTATTGTAACTGAATCAATTATTGACAAACCATCCGAATCGACAATGGCTAAAAATTCACCAGCCGCACTAAGCTTAAAGTTAGTGTGATTATTGCCTTGCTCTTGATCTTCATCGCACCAAAATAATAAGAATTGATAGGGAGCAATTGTTGTTCCATTGGGAATTTGCCATTTAATCAGATTATCTTTCTTGTCAGTTAAATATTTACCGGATAAATCAATTGCATAAACTTGAGGATTATAAATTTCAATCCAGTCGTCATATTCGTTGTTTTCATCGGTAATTGTATTTTTATTTGAGCTCATCACTTCACTTAATAAAACCTCTTTTAAAACAACGACAGTTGGTGTAATAATTTCAATAGGTTCATTTGGAAATGTTGTTATTCCACCGTTATTGCCTTCCGCAATAATTTTTAGCATTATTGTTTTTGAATCGCCAAAAGGAGGCAAAGTAATTGTCCATCTGTCAGCCTCTTCAATAATCATTGAGTTCTGGATCGGAGAAAAATCAAATGCATAAAGTTCTGCACTGCCATTATTAATTACCAATTCAGCTTGAACAGAATTGATCCCCTTATTGCTAAAAACAGCTGTTGATATGAATAGCTCTTCATCAGCCTGTAGTTTTGTTGACGAAATATTAAAGTCATAAATTATAGGGGAATGATCTATATAATTTATTTGTGAATTTAGAGAGCTTGTCCGTTCTGTTACAAAATCGGTAATACTTCCGGGAATTATAACCGCATTTGAACCGCCACTAGTATAGAAGAAATTATTTTTATCAAAGGAATCTTGAAATATTTGATAAGTGTATCCCCAGTCCGGAATTCTAAATGTATCAATTTCAGCATATGGACTAATCATAGTTTTTAAATCATTAAGTCTGGCCGTAAAGGTTGGCGATCCAAAATATATATTAGAATAATACTCTAAAAAATGTGAAAAGAGATTTCGATATTTCGGATGCTGCAATAGATTATCAACAAGCGGTCTTTGCCCTGGATAAACTTGTGAAAATGTATATGGATTAACCGACGCCCAATCAGTATTCCACCAAGTCACACCAAATGTATTGTCATAATCATAGGGAATCAGATCAAATTGCTTAGTTGCTGGATTATAATAGAGATAGTAATTATTTGATAAGGACCAATAATCATCCCATCCGCCTACCAATATATTAGTTGCCAAATATTTTAAAACACCATTCACATTAATAATAGCTTCTACAGAATCTTCAAACTTTGGGTTTGAAGAACTGTTAATTTGATATATTAGATTTGCAAGTTGAGAGTAATCATCCTCTTTCTCATTAGTAATGAGAGAATAAGGTCGTTCACCTTCACCATTTTCAAACTTATATAATTCCGGGTTGCTCCCCATGTAAACTAATGTTGAGCCAAAGAGACATTTCCATAAATTGCCGGAGTCATTGTCATAATTTTTTTTAATAAATTCTTCGTCAATATGTTCAACAGAGATATAAAGTCCGTAATATTTTTCATTTATGTAAATTGCTGCATGTGAGGCACGTGTAGAGGTCACCCCAATTTCATTAAAGAAATCCCAAGAAAGTTTACTTCTTACTATTGAAGGGTCATTGTGCTCGCCGTTAAGATTCATTTTTTCTAAATCATAAAATTCGCCACCGTCAATAAAAGTATTAAAAGAAAGCTTAAGAGATTTTTTATATGACTCGCGTGATGTATTTCCTCTTATTCTAATCCCAACCGAATCTACTATTTCATCTATTTGAGAATTTTTAAAATGAACAGAGGCAAGGTGCATAGAGTCTGAATCGGGATTTTCATACATAAACTCTAAATCGTTTTTGTTCATTGTGATATTAATAACTGCGACTTTTGTGTCGTCATAAACTTTCCAACTATCGTCATTCTGGGAGTAAAGTATATTTGAAATGAAGAAAAGGCAGATTAATAATAAAGAAAAGAGATTTCTCATAATCGATCCATTGTGCTATATAAACGAATTTAATAAGGTGTAACCTAATGTGAAAATTATTTTAAACTAAAAATATTCTTCATCGTAAAATAAATTTACGTTAGTTATACTTTCAAGCTTTCTAAGTTTTTGAACAAATTCAGTTGTTTGCTGCTTGTTCTTAAAGCCAACATAGTAAGATAATTCGAGCATGTCTTCAGCTCCAATAGCTTTAGCATTAATTAGCTTACTTTTTCTGCAGTACAGATCTATAAGTTCATTATATTTATGAGAATGCCCATTACTTGAATCGAATGTAAACTGCAGCAAAAGATCGCTTTTTACAGGAGTGGAAAATTTTGTTTTTGAAAGCACATAGAAAATTAAGCCAACAAATATTGCTCCGCCAATAGCCAGTCCATATAAACCCACACCCGAAGCCATTCCTATTGCCAAAGCAAAGAAAATAAACATTATATCTTGCGTTTCCTTTACGGCAGTTCTGAATCTTATAATTGACATAGCACCAACAAGGCCAAATGCACGGGCTAAATTATTACCGATTACCATAATTACAATAGAAGTAATAATTACTAATAAAATCAATGAGTTTACAAAAGAGGCCTGATAACCTGGTCCGTTATAAGATTTGCGATAGAATATTGAGATTATAATTCCGGCAATAAGTCCAACAATTAAGTTAATTATAATTTCTTGCGGAGATAACGTAACATTAAAAATATTATTAAAATCTTGCAGCATAATTAAAAGATTCCTTCTATAGCATTTTTATCTGAAAAATCGGAATAATCTGAAGAGTAAATGTTTTTCTTCAATGGATCTATCCTTTTAGAGCTATCAATGCAAATTGTATATTTAGAAACAGACCTTCTTGTTAATCCTAGTTCTTGAATAATATTTTGCATCCATTTGGGGTAGCCGTTGTTGAACTTTACCTCCAAAACAAAATGGTTAGGGGATGCATTTTCTAGATCATCATCACTGTAAAGCTTATCAATTCTTGGATTATCCAAATACCGCAAATTTTTATCAAATGTAATCCTTAAGCTACTATCGAACTTTGAAAAAAATGCTTCCCGTTCATAAACAACTAAGATAGTGGGTTTCAATCCACTCTTAATTATATGATGAAAAAATTTTTCGCCATCTTGTATTGAGTTTGCATATCCATTATTTGTTAAAGCATATGTCTCAACTGCTTTGGTTTTAAGAAGATCACCAAGGTCGTGTAATAGAATTGGCGCCCGATTCTTACCAATAAAATTGTCATATTTATTTTTAATCTCCAAGAAGACCAAATTATTTTCTGAAGGATTATTATAGCCGCGGATTCTTAATTTTTTCCTAATTTTTATTCCGTCAATTTTTTCATGATAAAAATCAAAATTAGAAGAATCAAAATAAATGCTTCTTACTGTATACTCATTGTCAGTTGTATCTTTAATGTATGGATCCAGCTCAACAAAGGGCGATATCTTTCGCCTTAAGAGATTAAGTTGTTCATTATTCACTAAAAATTTATACTCTAAACGCATTTTAATTTAACACCGGTTTAAAAAACTCTTTTATTAATTCTAATGCCGTTGAATCATCAATATGAATTTTGCAATCAACCAATAAACCTGGTTTAAGTTGACTAATACTATCTTCAAAAACGGCAGTTACCATTATGAACTGTATTCCATTCAATGTTTTTACTGCGTTGCCAATTGAAAAAACTTTTCCTTGCAGCGTCTCATTTATATTAGGAGATGACACTACAACTTGTTGTTCAGGTTTTAACTTGCCCGAATCCTGCCATTTTATGGGTATTAACACAATGTTCTTACTTACATCATTGATGATTAGTAAAGTGTCTGAGGAAAAACTTCTAGTGACATTGCCGGCAATAGGGGAAATAATATTATTACTTTCATATCTTTTCTGCAGAACCCTAATTTCATTTTCGATTGTACTAATTTGGGTTGATGCATAATCAATTTCTTCCGCTTTTGCCCCGCTTTGAACACTTCTTAATCTTTCTTTAGCAATATTGATATTTATTTTTGCAAGTTCATACCTAGCTTCATCAGCTTCAAATTCTTGTTGGGAAATCAAATCCCGATCAAATAGTTTCTTTTTCCGTTCATATATCTTAGTTTGTTCTTCAAGCTCTTTTTCGGCAAACACAAGCTTACTTTTTTCTTCTTCAATCACGGATTCTTTTTCACTGCTGGTCTGAACATTAAGCAAAGCCTTCGCAGATATTAATTCACCTTTTAACTTTTCTATATCCTTCTCTATCTCATTAGATATTACATACCCAATTGTATCGCCTTGCTGGACTATTCCTAAACTTATTAAATCAAGATTAAATTTAAACTGAACAGCATCACCTCTTTCAAATTGAGTAACACTAAATTCATTATTTAGCCCTGTTACATTATCTAAAAGTTCGGTTGTAAGTCTTCCATCAGTTTCTTTTGAAATTAGCCAAGTTTTATGAGGCAATAATTTCCCTTTAGAGTTTATTGATGATGGATATTCGATGGGAAGAAAAATTATAACTATTATCAGAATAACTAGAGCAATAGCAATGGGGGTTTTGTATCGATTGATCATTATATAGTAACTATTTGTTATCTTTATTAAATTATTAAATCACTACTATCAAATAAATGCATCTTTAATTG
>CAYXXW010000110.1:7371-8650 GCA_964469115.1 uncultured Melioribacteraceae bacterium | reverse complement strand
ATCAGAAGCAATCTCATTATGAATTTCACTAAGCTTTAGATTAGCAGCATTTATATTTTGAATAAATTCGTTCATAATTTTATTCATCTAATGAAATAATTATTCGTGAGAATAAACTAATAATATTAGCCAACTTAAGGAAGTTAGAAAGATAAATTTTTCAGCTACTCATATTTCTGTTTCCTATAATTTTTTATTCTCAATAAAACGAATAATATGACAACCGCAAACCGTTTATTATTGATGACAAAATTATTCCGGTAAAAAAAGAAATGATGAAGTTTAGATAATTGACATTGTCGAAACAATTAATGATTTTATTGGGGTAAATAAATCTAATGCTCGTATTGGTATTTCTTTATTAAAAAAATAGACTTTATGAATTTTCAGTTAGATTTGAACTGTTCAGTTGAAGAATCTGTTAAAAGTATAGCCTCGCAAATTGTGGAGAATGCTGTTTTAGATTGTTCTTCAGATGAGCTTAGTGACAATGAAAAAATCCATTTTGTGCGAAAGAAATGCAAAAGAATTAGAGCCCTCATAAGAATTGTACGGCCTAAAATTGGCAGAATTTACAAAGATGAGAATATTTTTTTCAGAGATTTGGGCAGAAAACTTTCAGAAACTAGAGATGCTCAAGTCTATATTGATACTCTTGAAAAAATATATTTACTTCCAATTAACAGTAACATTTCTGAGTATGTTCGAACTATTATTAACCAATTTGAAAAACAAAGAGATTCAATTGAGAGTGTTAAACTGCTTAATGAATTCATCGAAGAAATTAAAAATAGTCAATTAAGAATTACCCAATGGAAAATAAAAGGAAATGGATTTAAGTGTTTAGAGGGGAGCTTAAAAAAAACATATCGTCGTGGTAGAACTGCAATGAAAACTGTCTCAAGTAAACCGACAATTGCAAACTATCATGAGTGGAGAAAACGGGCAAAGTATCATTACCATCAGCTTGAGTTAATAGTACCCATTTGGGAAAAAGTATTACAGCAATTTGCTGAAGAAGCACATCGGTTATCTGAAATGCTGGGTTATGATCATGATCTGAGTTTACTGAAAGAAAAACTCCTGTTCAATTTCCAAATTAATTCAACTGAAGAGGCTATGACTCAATTGATTTCCTCTATTGATGATGAGCAAAGTGAATTAAGACTAAAAATATTATCTCTCGGGGAAAAAGTGTATGCAGAAAAACCGAGGCATTTAGTTAGAAGGATAAAAAAATATTGGAATTCTTGTCAAAATCAAATAGAATAATATGTAA
>CAYXXW010000110.1:0-7271 GCA_964469115.1 uncultured Melioribacteraceae bacterium | reverse complement strand
TAATAAATCTGAAAAATCTTCTGTCTCATAACCATAATAACCGATTTCTGTATAGGCTTGATAATAAAAGGGTTCGTAATAACTGCTGGATAGAGAATCAAAATAATCAAAAGAGGAAACAGTTATAAGATGATTAAATAGACTGTCTGGTGAAACGGTTGGCTCAGGAATATCTTCACAGCTTGAGTAACCCCACTGCCAGAATGCAAAAGAATATTCAAAAACATTATACTCCAATGTTTTCTCCAGCCCTAATGTAAATTTATAATCTTTCTCCAATTTATGCTTTTCAAGTAGCGGTAATATTTCGCCCCAATTTTCTAAAACAGCTCTTTGGAATTCTTTAATTTTATTTCTGCATTCTTCTGTACCTACATTATCTAAAAAGGAATATATTCTTTGATCTTCCTGCTCTAGATTTAACGGTGCAACGTATGGAGCCCAAACATCAACTGCATTAGGATAATAATATTTGAAAAAGATGGTAGTTTGTCCGCCTTTACTTATTCCTGTACTTACCCATTTCCCATTGTATATTGCCTTGAATAAATCCACAACCCTTTTATGATCCGCAGCAGCTTGCGCAGTTGTTAAATATTCCCAGCCAATTGAACTGTCCGGTTTTGATTCCCCGAAATATCTGTGCTCAACAAACATTTCATTGCACTTTAAAATTTTAGCAAGTTCCGTTCTTCGTGTTGAACTAGTTGCATAGCCTTCATTGTTCATTATCATCGGTTTATTAAAATCAATATGACGAAGATAGATTCTTTGTGTAAACTTTGGACCATTATTCGGATTTAGATGATCTACCGGCTGAGTAAGAAAAATTTCAAATGATTCTGAAAAGTTAGAATCAGTTTCAATTACTGCAACTGATATGTCAGGTAGGGTGAGAAGTTTTTGGTGTAATTCAGATTTTTCTTCTTGGGCTATTATTATAGTAAAAAAGAGAAGATTAAGTAAGATGAAAAAATATATTTTTCTTTTCATTTGCAAAACCATTTTTAGAGAATAAAGTTATGCCGAGACTAAGCTCGGCATCTTAAAATATTTTAGATTCCGGTATTTTATCATTAAACTAATGAAAACCAGAGAAAATTAAATATATTTGTCATTCCCAACCTGCTTGCATCAGGCAAGCTTGATTGGGAATCCAGCATTATTAAAAAATGGATCCCCACTAAAATCATGCGGGGATGACAAATTGAATTTATTCTTCTTTCATAAACGGATATCTGTAATCTGTTGGTGGAACAAAGTTTTCTTTAATTGTTCTTGGTGAAGTCCAACGAATTAAGTTTAAGTAACTTCCTGCTTTATCGTTTGTTCCACTAGCTCTGGCACCGCCAAATGGTTGCTGACCCACAACTGCACCGGTTGGTTTATCATTAATGTAGAAGTTGCCTGCTGCATTAATTAAAATTTTATCGGCTAAAAGAATTGCTTCTCTATCTTTTGCAAAAATTGCTCCGGTAAGTGCATAATCCGAAGTTTCATTACAAATGTGCAGTGTTTCTTTATACCTGGCTGTTGGATAAACATAAATAGTTAGAACAGGACCGAAAATTTCCTCTTCCATCGATTTGAATTTTGGATCTGTAGTAACAATAACGGTAGGTTCAATAAAATAACCAACAGAATCATCATACTTTCCGCCGGAAATTATTTCTGCATTTTTAGATCTCTTTGCATAATCTATATAACCAGTGATTGTTTCAAACGCGCCTTTATCAATTACGGCATTCATAAAGTTTGTAAAGTCCTCCGGCGATCCCATTTTAATTGTTGCTAATTCTTTAACTAAAAGTTTCTTTAGTGAATTCCACATTGACTGAGGAATGTAAGCGCGGGAAGCAGCAGAACATTTTTGTCCTTGATATTCAAATGATCCTCTGATTAAAGCTGTATTTACTTCTTTTACTTCTGCGCTTTTATGAACAAAAATAAAATCTTTTCCGCCAGTTTCACCCACTATTCTTGGATATGATTTGTACTTGGCAATATTATCACCTACCGTCTTCCACATATTTTGAAATACTGGTGTACTTCCTGTAAAATGAATTCCGGCTAAATATGGCGAGTTCATTACCGGATCTCCGACTTGTCTTCCTGAACCGGGCACAAAGTTAATTACTCCGGGAGGGAATCCGGCTGCTTCAAATAATTTCATTAGCCAATATCCAGTATAAACTGCACTGGAAGCAGGTTTCATTAGAACTACGTTACCCATTAATGCCGGTGAGGTTGGAAGATTACCTGCAATTGATGTAAAGTTAAACGGGGCAACTGCAAAGACAAAACCCTCAAGTGCTCTGTACTCCATTTTATTCCACATGCCTGCAGGTGAATGAGGAGGCTGATTTTCATAAATTTGCTGAGCAAAATATGCGTTAAACTTGAAGAAGTCTATCAATTCACAAGCTGAATCAATTTCTGCTTGAAATGCGTTTTTACTCTGAGCCAACATTGTTGCTGCATTTATAGTATCCCTCCAATAAGGTGAAGCGAGTAGATCCCCTGCTTTCAAAAATACTGCCGCTCTTTCATGCCAATCTAAAGCGGCCCATTCATCTCTAGCCTTTAGAGCAGCTTCAATAGCCATATTTACTTCTTTATTTCCAGCTTTATGATATCTTCCTATAACAGTTTTATGATCATGAGGAATAACACAATCATCCATATTGCCCGTCTTAACTGCCTTACCGCCAATAATAAGAGGAATTTCAATCACTTGTTTTTTCAATTCCTTAATTCTTTTCTTTAAGGAAGCTTTTTCTGGTGAGCCTGGAGCGTAACTTTTTATCACCTCGTTTGGTGGGAGGTTTATCATAAACTGTGCATTAGCCATTTTTAACTCCTATAAACTTTTTATTAATAAAATAATTTACTATTGAAAAGCTAAGAAATTATATCTTCATCGAAAAGTCAAATAGGTAAATTAAGTTGCTCTGTTTAAGTGCAAGGATGCATATAAGGTAAACTTTCTGTAATTAATTTTTTTTTTGATGATTGTCGTCATATTATAATTTAAATTTTATTATTTTTCTAACTATCTAAATTTCTGCTATTAAACAGTATATAAAATTATGGAAACAGAAATACTTGCCCGCATTCAATTCGCATTTACAATAGCTTTTCATTACATCTATCCTCCTCTAAGTATTGGTTTAGGTTTTTTGATGGTGATATTTGAAAGCCTTTACATTAAAACAAAAAATAAGGAATACCATACTCTCGCTAAGTTTTGGACAAAGATTTTTGCTCTTACATTTGGGATTGGAGTAGCTACCGGAATAGTTATGGAATTTGAATTTGGAACAAACTGGGCAGTTTACTCTCGCTATGTCGGAGATGTTTTTGGAAGCGCTCTTGCTGCTGAAGGGATTTTTGCATTTGCTTTAGAGAGCGGATTTCTTGGAGTTTTACTATTCGGTTGGAACCGTGTAAAACCTTGGGTTCATTTGGTTGCTACAATAGGGGTTTTCTTTGGGTCAATGTTTTCTGCTGTTTGGATTGTTGTTGCAAATAGCTGGCAGCAAACTCCGGCTGGTTTTCATATTGTCGGTGAAGGATTAATGGCTAGAGCAGAAATTACAGACTTTTGGGCAATGGTATTTAATCCCTCCACTATTGATCGAATTACACATGTTTGGATTGGTGCTTTGTTATCCGGTGCTTTTTTAGTTTTAAGTGTACATGCTTATTATTTGCTAAAAGGTCGATATATCAATATTTCAAAAAAAGCATTTAAAATTGCTCTTTTTGTTGCAACAGTTTTATCAATAGGTCAATTGGCTACGGGCCACTCCTCCGCAGATGGTGTTGCACATAATCAACCGGCAAAATTGGCAGCTTTTGAAGGTCACTTCGTTGAAGAAGCTCCTGCAGATATGTATTTATTTGGATGGGTCGATAAGGACAAACAAGAAGTTACCGGATTAAAAATTCCAGGCGGACTTTCATTTTTATTGGAGTATAATTTTGATGCCCCGGTTAAAGGATTGAATTCATTTCCGGAAGATGAACAACCAGGACAAGTTAATGCAGTGTTTCAATTTTATCACATAATGGTTGCAATTGGTATGACTCTTATTGGACTTACCATTTTGGGGTCATTTTTAATGTGGAAAGGAAAATTATTTGATAACAAATTGATTCTTTGGATATTTGTTTTCTCGGCATTATTACCTCAAATTGCAAATCAACTTGGGTGGTTTGCTGCAGAAATGGGAAGACAGCCATGGGTAGTTTACGGTTTACTTCGTACCTCAGAGGCGTTTTCTCAATCAGTATCTGCGAATCAACTAATATTTTCAATTGTATTATTTTTTCTAGTATATGCGCTTTTGTTTGTCTTGTTTGTTTACCTCTTAAATAAAAAATTGAAGCTTGGTCCTTACGATGAATCAGATTTTAACGATAGACCACAAACAAAAGATATAAGTGAAGTTTTAACAGGAAATTAGGATTCAATATGGCAACCTTTTTAGGATTAGATTACCCAACTTTATGGTTCCTCGTTGTAGGAGCTTTATTTTCAGGCTATGCAATTTTAGATGGATTTGATTTTGGTGCCGGTGCATGGCATCTTTTTTTCAAAAAAGAAGAAAACAGAAGAATTGCACTCAATGCCGTTGGTCCGGTTTGGGATGGCAATGAAGTTTGGTTAGTAATTGGCGGCGGAGCACTCTTTGCCGGATTTCCAATACTTTATGCTACTTTGTTTTCGTCTATGTACATTCCATTTATACTTTTTTTAATGTTCCTTATTTTTAGAGCAATTTCAATTGAGTTCCGCGGAAAGGAAGAGATGCTCTGGTGGAAAAAAACTTGGGATATTGGTTATAGTGTTTCAAGTATAATGCTGGCGTTTCTTTTAGGTGTAGTTTTGGGTAATATTTTACAAGGAATCGCTTTTGGTGAAAACTATTATTATTTAGGTGAAGGATTTTTTGAGTTTCTAAATCCTTTTGCAATTTTAACTGGATTTACAGCGTTGTTCTTATTTATGGCACATGGTGCTAGTTTTCTGTTATTGAAGACTGAAGGTAAAATGTTTGATAAACTAACCGTCCTCTTAAAAAGGGGTATAGTTTTATTTATAATTAGCTATGCTCTTACAACCTTATATGTATTCTTATTTATTCCTCATTTATCCAAGACCTTTACTAATAATCCAATACTGCTAGTTGTGCCACTACTAACATTTTTAAGCGTGGCGAATTTGCCAAGACTTGCAAGCAAAAGACAATATAAGCTAACTTTTCTCTTCTCTGCTATTACAATTAGTTTGTTGCTTATAGTTGTTGCAATTGAACTTTACCCAACATTATTATTATCCACCATTGATCCTAAATACAACATCGATATTTACAATGCTGCTTCCTCTGAAAAATCATTGGGAATTATGTTAATGTTTGTTGTTATTGGAACTCCATTAATTTTAGGTTATACACTTTTTGTATATAAAACATTCTGGGGCAAAGTTCAGTTGGACGAAACAAGTTATTAATATTTTGATTCAATTTTAGAAATAATAAAACTGATGTAGTAATACATATTTGTAAAGTATTGAATTAATATAAATTAAGCCAAAGTATAAATTCATTAGAGGTTATAATAGAAAATTGAAGTGGTATTATTTATGTTGACGGTTGTATAACAACAGTATTGATTTAGAATTCTCTACAACTATATGTTAGGTGGCTGGAATAAATATTTGGTAACTTTAATTTTTTGGGAGTTTACATGGTTTCGGTACATAAAGAAAAACATTATACTCAACATATTGGTTGGTTACGAGCAGCAGTTTTGGGGGCCAATGATGGGATTGTATCTATTGCAAGTCTGATTGTCGGTGTTGCTGCAGCCCAGGCCGCAACTAATGATATTTTAATTGCAGGTGTGGCTGGTCTTGTTGCCGGGGCAATGTCAATGGCGGCTGGGGAATATATTTCTGTTAGTTCACAAGCAGATACGGAAAAAGCGGATATAGATCGTGAACGTATTGAGCTGGAACATAGTGTCGAATCAGAGAAAGAAGAATTAGCATCAATTTATATTAATCGGGGTATAGATTCAGAACTGGCAATTCAAGTTGCTGAGCAACTTATGGCTCATGACGCACTCGGAGCTCACGCAAGAGATGAACTTGGGATCTCCGAGATACTAACAGCGAGACCAATTCAGGCGGCATTTTCTTCGGCTGGAACTTTTGCAATTGGGGCTGCGATGCCATTATTAGCCGTATTATTATTTCCTTCAAAGATGTTGATACCAGCTGTATCTGTGACATCATTATTATGTCTGGCATTACTAGGGATATTTTCTGCTAAGATTGGTGGATCACCAATATTGAAAGCTACATTGCGTGTTACATTTTGGGG
This sequence comes from uncultured Melioribacteraceae bacterium, assembly GCA_964469115.1. GTDB lineage: Bacteria > Bacteroidota > Ignavibacteria > Ignavibacteriales > Melioribacteraceae. Next base: position 882 of record CAYXXW010000110.1, on the reverse strand, counting down.
GGCACTTGCAATGTTAATTACTGCAGGTATTGGGGCATTGTTTGGTGTTGCTGTCTAAAAGGCAATTAATAATGTTGCTGCCACCTAAACTCTTAAATAAGTACAATGTCATGAGGGTATAAAGATTTACCACAAAATAAATTGTTAAAAGTTCTACGTAAAAAGGTGCATAAATTTTAAAATTGTATATACAACAAATAAGTAAAGCCAAAATATCATGTATGGTTTATGGTGAAAATGACAGCAGAATCAATAATGCTTAAATATTTGGAGTGACGATTTCAAAAAGGGAATACAAATATGAACTTATAAAGTTTTTTACCATCCTCTATCGGTCTTATTCTGATGGCAATATTTGTGTCTTTTGCCTCTTGGAATAATACAAATATTTGGATTCCAATTACAGCAATATTCTTTGTATTAGCTCTTTTAACCTTTATTATTCGTTCAATGTTCAAATCACTGGAAGAGCGAATAAAAAAACTTGAAGAACAAAGCAATAAATAAAATTAATTTCAATCTATTCAACCGCCCATAATCTAAGACACAAGGTGTGTTTTGTTTTTCATATTAATATATAATATGTAAATTGGAAATATTGTTGGTTGGTAAGTCTTTCTTATAATGGAAGACCATCAACAAACATCGGATAATCTTAGTGTATTTATTGAGATAATACATAATTTAATAGTTTGTATATTTGGGAGAGTTGCAAAATTATTAATTTTAACTTATTTACCAACTATGGCTCTTTGTAAACCCTATTGTAATTGGACATGAAAATGTTTTGTTTAAAGGCACAAAAGACAACACTAAATTTACTTTAATAGAGAGTAAACAATTTTCTTGTGGTGTAGTTGGACTTCACTATTCAAAAAAAAC
>CAYXXW010000109.1:0-8783 GCA_964469115.1 uncultured Melioribacteraceae bacterium | reverse complement strand
GAATCTCAAATTCTATTGCATGATTCTTTAACCGCAGAAAGTCACTTTAATATTGCCGAAATAAATTTGGAAAATGGAAGTTATGCCAGAGCAATAGATGCTTACACAAAATCAATTGAATTGTTTGAGAAGATTAATTATGCGGATGGTGTTTACTGGAGCAATATTGGATTGGGTATAGTTTATAGAGAAGTTGGAAATTCAATACTTTCCAAAAGGCATTATGAGCTGGCAGAAAAAATTGGAGAGGATGAAAATAGAGAAGATTATGTGGCAATTAGTTATAATAATTTGGGAAATCTTTATAAGCAGCTTGGCGAGTATCATAAAGCTATTGAGTTTCTACAGCTTGCTTTAAAAAGTTTTGAAAGAATTGGTGAGGAGAGATTTATCTCTGATGCTCTTGAGGGAATGGGTGAAGTCTATGCAGAAATCAATAACCATGCTCGAGCAATAGACTATTTTAATCAATCAATAAGTATTGCAGAATCGCTTGGAGATAATTACAGACTTCTTTCCCGCTATGCTAATATTGCAAAATCTTTTGCTGCTTCTGATGATAATGAAAAAGCTTTAATGTACTTCAGTAAAACTACCGAATTAGCTCAATCAATTGGGGATAAATCCAGATTAAGTGAAGTTCTAATTATGATTGCTGATTTTTACAAACTAAATGATGATTATAAAAATGCTCTTCTCAATCTTAATAAATCTCTACTAATTTCTAAAGAAGTTGGCGATACTGTTAGTATTGCGTCTGCGCTAAATTCTCTGTCAGAAATTTATTTTCAAAAAAAAGATTATAATAAGGCTTACCAAAGTGCTTTTGAATCGTATACAATTTCATCTCAAAAAAACCTGATGAATACACTTGCGCAATCATCCTTTAGTATTTCTAGGATTTTGGAGATACAAGAAAATTTTAAGGACGCGCTTTACTATTATAGAATTCATAAGAAGACGCAGGATATACTGCTTAATTCAGAAAAACTTAGAATACTTGAAGATACTGAAGCTAAGTATAATCTTGAAAAAATTGAAAGAGAAAAATTAGAATTTGAAAATGCGTCCTTATTAAATGAAGAAAAAGTTCAAAGAAGAAATAATCTGATATTGGCTTTAATAATCGCGATTCTGATTTTTGCAGTCGTTGTTGGTTGGTATTTACACAAAAGAAATAAAGAAAAAACAACTAATGCTAAGAGAGCAGTTGAAATGAAAGATAAAATTGAACTGCTAAACAGTCAACTGAGCGAAAAATATAGAGAACTTACATCAAAAGCTTTATTAATTTCACAGAGTAATGAAGTTTTAAAGGATGTCGTTGAATCAATAGAAAATTATTTGGCTAATGACGGAAATAATAAAAAAGAATTAAATCGATTAAAAACAAAACTCCAAGAAATTTACGAAGAGAAAAGCTGGGATGATTTTCTGCATCATTTTGAACAAGTACATCCAAAATTTTACAAAAACTTAATAGAAAATTGTAATGATCTTTCTTCAATGGAACAGAAAGTTTGTGCCTTTATTAAAATGAATTTAAATACAAAAGACATTTCTCAAATTACCGGACAATCGATTAAAGCGATTGAAGTAATGAGAAGCAGAATAAGGAAAAAATTAGAAATTCCACACGAAGATAGCCTTACTAAAGCAATTCAGAATATTTAGGTTAATCTGCCCCAATATCTTTTTAATTAGCTATAGATTGAGCCCTCAATACAGGCTTCTTACAAGGCTATACCAGCTCACCCTGTCAGCTAATCTACCACTCACCCAATCTCCCATCTATTCTTTTTTGAAACCAATCCAATAACATCTGGTAAATTTTAATTTTCTGCCTTTACCTTATCCACAGCCTAATTTTTACAAAGTAGTGTTTTTGTAGGGTATTCTGAGAGGTATTGAGTGTTGACAAAAACTAATTCAAGATTATATTGGTAATTGTAAATTCCCACAAGAGTTCAAATTTTGAGCACATAAATAGAGGCCACAATGAAGATGAATAATATTTACCTATCACTATTCGGAATAGTAGTGTTACTTTTCCTATCCCAGTGTTGTGCGTCTAAAGAGCAAGTTGAAGACTCAAAATTAGCTCTTAGAAGGACAAACTATCCACCTCCTTCATTATCTCCCGGTACTGCCGAGGTAACAGCAACTTTAATTAAACTGACCAAAGAAAATTCGAAGACGTTTGGTCTTTTCAAAATTGATACAGTCCATGCATATGGACCTTCAACACGACCAATCGGGGTGGGTTCACAATTAGATATTGAATTCAATACAAAGATAGAGGAAAGTAAAATCTTGGAGATATTTCAACCAAAAACTAAACATAAATTAACTATTAGTTATTCTCTGACAGCTTTTAAGCGAGATCAAGCTCCACCATGGCAAATAATTAGGATAAAATAATTTTGAAATTATAGGAGATAAATCCATGAGAACACACAATTACAAATTTATTGCATTTGTTTTTACAATAATTCTAGGCTTAATGTTTTTCCTACCCAATTTGGATAATCAACAACTTACAAAAGAAAATCGAACCGACAGAGTAAGGCCAACCTCATCGCCAAAAGCTGGGATTGAAGCAAAAAAAGGCAGATGGGAATATTTTCATAGGATGCTTAGAGATCCGGCAACCGGAGAAATTCCAAAAGGAATTAGACAAAAAGAATTAGCATTTGCCAAAGAATTGCAAGAAAAGAGAAACTCACTAAATAAAACTGCCAATATCATGGATTTAGGGTGGAAAGAAGCTGGTCCCAACGACGTCGGTGGAAGAACTCGCGCCCTGGCCATTGACATAACTGATCCAAATACAATAATTGCCGGAGGTGTTTCTGGTGGAATTTGGAAATCTACGAATAAAGGAGCCACTTGGCAAATGAAAAGCACTACAAACCAAATCTTGAGTGTAACGACTGTAGCTCAGGATCCTAGAAGTGGTTATACAAATAATTGGTACTATGGAACAGGTGAATTTTTCTGGGGTAATTCGGCACAAGATCGTGGGGAGTATGCAATGTTTCATGGTGATGGAATATATAAGTCCACTGATAATGGGGAAACATGGAATATACTTCCTATAACTAGCGGCTCGGACCCAACAGGTTGGGACAAATCATTCGATTTCGTAACAAAAATAATGGTACATCCTATTTCAGGAAATGTTTATATCGCTACACATGGTCAAGGAATTTTTAAGTCCAGTGATGGAGGAGCTTCATTCGATCTATTAGTTGGCGGACACAGAGAGCATATTTTTAGTGATATAGATATCTCATCAAATGGAACCATTGTTATTGTCCTATCCGTTCCTTTTAATAATTATACCGCTCAAAATTCTCCTGGTGTATATTTATCAAATAATGAAGGTGATAGCTGGAGTAATATTACACCTAGTACATTTCCCAGTACTAATTACAGGAGTCTTATAGAAATAGCTCCTTCTAATGAAAACATGGCTTATTTATTAACTTATACATGGGAACTAATTGATAACAAATACGATGATATGAGGTTTTTTAAATTAAACTTGTCTAATGGTAGTTCTGAAGAACGAACCCAAAATTTACCAAATTTTGGGAATGATTGGCACGATTATATAGAAACTCAAGACAACTACAACTTGGTTATGGCTGTAAAACCTGACGATGAGAATTTTGTTTTAATTGGTGCCACAAGTTTATTTAGATCAACAAACGGTTTTAATTCGAAACCATCAGATGTAAGACTGGATTGGATTGGTGGATATAATCTCAACACGTTTTTCTATCCTAACTTTCATCCTGATATCCATTCATATGCATTTGATCCAACGAATCCAAATGCCATGTGGTGGGGCCATGATGGCGGTCTTAGCTATACCAATGATATTAGGAATACATCATATCCTCAAATCTTCCCTTGGGAAAATAAAAATAATGGATATAATGTAACTCAATTCTATACAATAGCAATCCCTGATGAAGCTGGCGATAACCGGATAATGGGTGGAACTCAAGATAATGGTACACCTTCATTCAGATTTGATGGTTCGAATACAACAAAATCAAATGATATAAGTACAGGAGATGGAGCATATGCGTATTTCGGGGAGAATTATCCTTATGTGTGCGCACAAAACGGTGCTGTATTAAGAGCAGAGTACGATGATCAAGGAAATCCTGTTAAGGAAACTGGTAATTGGAGTAATATTACACCCAAAGATGCTCATAGTCAACTATTTGTTACACCATTTGCAGTTGATCCAAACAATGAAAATATAATGTATTATGCTGCCGCGAGTGAACTATGGCGAAATACGCAATTAAATTCTTTACCTTACAATGCTACATTTGCGTCTGGAATTACAGATGGATGGTCAAAACTAGAAAATTTCACTGTTCCATCTGGATTTAATATTTCTGCATTAACCGTTTCAATTAGCAATCCGAACCATCGTTTATATTATGCTGCAAGCATGGATGCCTACGTTAAGAATCCACTTCCACCCAAAATCTATAGAGTGGATAACTCAAATTCGGCTGTGAGTGGAGGGGTTGATATCTCAATTCCTAATTTAGAAAATGGAGTATATGTCCATGATATCGCAATAAATCCTGAGAATGGAAATGAAATATTAGTTATTCTCTCAAATTATCATATAAAAGGTATATATTATTCAAATAATGGTGGTCAGTCATACACTACAGTAGAAGGTAATTTAGAGGGAACTACAAATAATCCAGGTCCTTCGATAAGAGCTGCAACCATTTTACCTACAAGTAACGGAATACTTTATTTAGTTGCCACAAGCACAGGTGTTTACTCAACATCACAATTAAATGGTGCTCAAACGATATGGAATTTGGAAGGATCGAACACAATTGGGAATGTAGTTGTTGAAACAATAACTTCCAGAAAATCTGATGGTAGAATAGTAGCCGGAACACACGGACGCGGAGCATTTGCTGGACAAGGCGAAGTAGCCGGAGCTGCAGTAGCAACCACGAATGTTAGTTCTCTAACTTTACAATCAAGACCTGGTCAAACTGGTTCAACCAGCTTTGTTCTTAGCAATGATGGAGAAGCAACTCTTAATTATAATATTTCTGTTACAGGTAATTTTGGAAACAGCCTACCAAAAACAGCAGAGACAAAGTATTGTTTAAACAAAGCCGACATTAACTCAAAACAGTATGAAAAGTTCAGGAGAGGGTCTAGAACCAAGAATTCATTCTCTGGAAAAGTTGAATCGACAAATAAATATAACAGTTCGCCAAATATTCCAAGTGAGATGGCCGGGGATGATATTTTATTTTTAGATGATGGGACCAGCAGCGCTGATGAATATATTGGTCATGGTGATGGCACAAGTGTCTATTGGTATAATGAATTCAATATATCAGGATTCAGTTTTGCACTAGATGCCTTTAGATTTAACATGAGAACAGAAAGTGCTTTCTCTAATGATATTTATGCTGCAGTATACGACCAATCTGGAGCCGTATTGTCTGAAGGGTATTTGACTCTTGGACTAGCTTCAACTGGATCATGGTATGAAATTACGTTGACCCCAGCACTTAATTTTAATGATGGAGAAACCTTTGCTATTGAGATTGGCAGTACAAGTTTTATTCCAAATCCAGCTGGTGTCGATTTTAATGCTCAAATCAAAAACAAGAGTTTTTTCTATAATTGGTGGACAGGTAGCTATGATAATTTAAATACACTATCTCGTTATGAAAATGGGGCTTTCCTCATTAGAGCAGTGGGAACTAAAGGAGGGGGCGGTGGAGGCAATCAAGATCCAGTTGCTGTTGCAAATATCTCAAAAACACAAGCAGAAGTAAATGAAACAATCACCTTTGATGGCTCTCAATCATATGATAATGATGGAAATATTACTCAATACATGTGGAATTTTGGTGATGGATTCACAAGCACACAACCAACAGCAACACATGCATATTCACAGCCAAATACTTACAATTATTCATTAACTGTAACAGATAATGCAAACGCAACAGGACTAAAAACTGGACAAATAATAGTATCTGCCGTTTCGAATGATTATGTAACAGTTAATCCATCCACTGGATCAATTCAACCTGGGGGTTCTCAAACAATCACCTTAACTCTTGATGCTCAAAACATACAAGAAGGACAATATACTGGACAGGTTACAATTAGTGGTAATGGTGGTAATATTATTATACCAATTGATTATTTGGTAGACGTAGAGCAATTAACTTCTGTTCCAACAGAGTTTAGCTTAAGTCAGAACTATCCGAATCCATTTAATCCTTCAACAAGCATTGAGTTTTCATTGCCCAGGTCTACTGAAGTTAGTTTGAGAGTTTTTGACATGTTAGGGAAAGAAGTAGTCACGTTAGTTAATGAAAATAAATCAACTGGGTCTTATAGGGTTAGTTTTGACGGATCAAATTTAGCAAGTGGAGTATATGTATATAGACTTGAAACAGATAAGTTTATTGATACAAAGAAGCTTGTTCTACTTAAGTAGTTAGACAAAGGATTAGAGTTCCGCAAATGAACACTGTTGCGGAACTCTGTATTACATTAAAATTCAGAGGTAGTAAATGAATTTAAGTCATGTAAAAAGATATTTATTGAAGGCATCACTTGTTTGCTCAGTTCTATTCCTAAATCCCATTTTGTTAAACTCCCAAGATAAAAACGAGAACACTCAAATTATGGAAACTCAATTATTGCAGGGGGAGATAATATTTTTCACAAAGCATAGAACTGTATCGGGGATAGTATTGGGAGATATTTATTCTATGGATCCTGATGGGGGAAATGTTCAGCAGCTTACTGATTTCTCAAATGATATTTTTGTAACAGAGCGCCCAGAAATTTCAAGTGATGGAAGTAAACTTGCTTTTTGCTCAAATTATAATGCATGGAAAAGCTCTAACTATGTAGATGCATTTATGTTGGACTTTGCAACGGGAAAAATAACGAGAGCTACCGGCTCTGAAAAAACAACACCAGCAGCTTCTACGGGTACAGTTAATGTTATTGTTAGTGACCCGAAAGGTTATGCCTTAACACCATCAGCAATAAGAATATCATACAGTGGATGCACTAACTTTGTTACCGGAAATTCTGCAACATTAACTGTTCCGGCAAATGAGGAAATTTGGATTAAAGCGGAAGTTGCTCGAGGGAAAGGAGATATTGAACTCGTTACTGTTCCTGCTAGTGGTAATTCTTCAGTGCAATTAAATTTGATGGACGGTACTCTTACAGTCGAATCATGCTCTCCTTCTCCAAATGGAAATTATTTGGCGGCCTCTAGGAATTCAGAAACTATTTCAGAGCAGGGTGAAGCTTTTCCATGGTACAAAATATTAATATGGGATTCTATTCAAGGAAGCTTACTAGCCGAAGCTGGTGGGTTAAAGTTAAATGGAGATAAACATCCAGCTTTCTCTCCAGATGGATTGATGCTTGCTGTCTGTACCGGAGAACTTTTCTCAAACTCACTCGCCGTTTTATCCACATCCAATATAACGGCAACTCCTACAATTCTTGTAGAAGGTAAAAGATATCCTAATCAGGAATTCTGCAGTGATCCAACATGGTCTCCTAATAGTTCTGATATTGTATTTGTTTATAATGTAATAGATGCGTTTGGAAATTTACAAGCTAACTTGTATAAAGTTTCGGCTAACGGAGGAACCCCTGTTCAACTTACATTTTATTCGGGAAACGAAATAGTCTCAAGACCATCATATTCTCCGGATGGTACAAGAATAGCATTTAGTCGACTAAAATCTTACAACTCAATATTCACTTTTTTTGATTGGGTTTTTGGTATTTATACTGGTGACATCTACATCATTCCATCAAATGGAGGAACTTCAGTTTCAATAACAAGTGATGGAAATGCTATAGATCCATCATGGGGAACAGTTAATTCTGCGGTTGATGTTGCTGAGAACTCAGTTACTAAACCTAATGCATTTTCGCTGGCACAGAATTATCCTAATCCGTTCAATCCGAGTACGACCATTAAATATTCAATTCCCTCATCAAATGTCATGCTGAACTCGGTTCAGCATCTGAATGATGAGACCCCGAAACAAAGCCTGCCTGACGGCAGACAGGTTCGGGGTGACAATGTGAATGTTACACTAATAATTTACGATATCCTCGGGAGAGAAATAGCAACACTGGTAAACAAAGAGCAATCTCCGGGAAATTACCAAGTAGAGTGGAATGGAGTAAATAATACAAGCGGAGTTTACTTTTATGAATTAAGAACGGGTAATTATAAATCGGTTAAAAAAATGTTGCTGATGAAATGAATCATTTAGAAGCTCTGCTTGTATTCCAATAATTTTTATCAAAGTTGTTGAGTAGTCTTCAAATTTAAATGTTAGGGTATTTATTATGAAATTTTCATTGTTAACAATACTTATCATTTTAGTGTTTTCTCATTGTGCAAATACTGATGAGAACAAAAAAGATTCAAATAAGGAATCAAATACTGAAGAACTAAATACCAGTCAGAATAAATCTGACAATGATGTTTTGGTGTTCCAAAGGAAAAATGAGCCCAGAGAAAATGCATTCACTGTTTTAGTCCCCAAAGGATGGCAAATAGATGGTGGAATTTACAGAGTTGACCCTTTAACTCAAGGTGGTCCATCGCAATCAATTGCTGCTAAGTTAGACTTTTCAGTGAAGAAAGATAATAATGGTACCGTAATGATAAGGTGGCTGCCCGATGTTCTTTATTTTGACGCCAGATACAGTCC
>CAYXXW010000108.1:0-8855 GCA_964469115.1 uncultured Melioribacteraceae bacterium | reverse complement strand
ACTGTTTTTGCAGGTCAAGATAAAGCTGCTGTTGAAGTTGTAAGAACAAAATACTTAAAGAATATTCAACCTTCTTCTCCATCTGCAGCATTGATAAAGAATGGTGAAGTTCTATTTATGCTTCCCCGCCATCATATTGAGGGAAGAACGCCGGAGCAAATTGCTGATATTCTTCAACAAGTATTTAGTGAGCACTGTAATAATGAAGGTCCGTCTATTTCAAAAGAGAAGTATGATAAATTAATACACGCAAAAATGTGCGGATCTAAAATCCCTTTAAATTAAGATTAGATTTAATTTCTCAGAAAGATTATAATATGAAATTTACATCGCATGAAGAATATGGATTAAGATTATTGGTAAGGTTAGGCTACGCTCATAATACTGATGTTGGTCTAACAATACCGGAGATAAGTAAAAAAGAGAATATTACTGAGCACAATGTTGCAAAAATCTTACGAGTCTTACGCCTCGGTGGATTTCTCCAAAGTGAAAGAGGAAGAACCGGCGGATATACTTTATCTAGAAAGCCCAACGAAATAAATATTGGTGATGTGATGAATGTTTTAGGTAATAAATTTTTTGAATCAACTTACTGCGAAAATCACTCGCCTGATTTAAGTATTTGCAGTAATACTCCTGATTGTTCAATTAGATCATTTTGGAAAATCCTTCAAACATCGATTGACAAGGTAATGGATAGTCTTTCTCTTCAAGATTTAATGGTAAGTGAAAACTTTTTCTACGAAGAAGCGAATAAAAAATTTATATCAGAAGAAGTTAGTTAGCAATCTCGTTTGATTTTGGTTCGCTACATTCATCAACCAAATAAATTATTGAATTATATTCAATTCCTCCATGAAGAGATAAACCAATTTCGCAAGTTTTACTATTTGAATAGCCGCTTTTGCAATTATTACGTTTTAGAGAAATATCCAAATTTTCAAGTGCTGATTCATTTAGTTCAGGAAAAGAAAATCCTCTATCACCTGCAAATCCGCAGCAGTCAATATCATCAGGGACATATACATTTTCTGCACATGAATTTGCAATCTTCAATAGTTTATTAGTTATTTCCATTATTGTAGTACTGCAGGTAGAGTGAACAGCAACAGTTTCTTTCTTTTTGAATATTCTTAATTTATCCAATACATTGTCTGCAATAAATTCTACTGTATCATAAATCTTTAAATTCACCAAATTTTTCTTTGACAAATAATCTCTAAAAGTCTTAACACAAGGACTTGTATCAAATATAATTGGCAGTTCACCGTTATTACTTGCTTCATTAAGTGAATTATACAATTCTTCTGATTTTTTATCCCCCTGCTCGAAGAAACCTTTACTTGAAAAAGGCATTCCGCAGCATAATTTTGTGATCTTATTAGGATAAATTATTTCATAACCAGCTTTATGTAATAACCGCTGCATAGTAGAAGTTTGATCATCTTTATACTTACTGTCTGAATAATTTCCCATCGTTCTACTAATACAGCTTGGGAAATAGACAACAGTTCTTGAATTCTTTTCGACCTCATTAAAATTAAATTTGGATTTAGCCCCTTTGGGAAGGTACTCATTCCATAATGGAATTTTATTGAAAGATATTTTCCTTGCAAATCGTGTAATACTCTTGAAAAGTTTATCCCCGAACAATTTTCTAAAGAAAGCAACAAAATTTAAAGCTGTTTTTAATATGCTTGTGACAATACTAAAATTATTAGCGATGACGTTTGCTAATTTATTTTGGAAAGGAGTAATTGAACTGTTGCGAATCTCCTTAATTAGTTTCCCTGTATCTATATCAACAGGGCATGCTAGTTCACATAAACCATCGGTTGCACAAGTTTCTTCTCCGTAATAACCATATTCTTTTGCAAGCTCTTTAAATAGCTTTGTCTTATCACCTTTAGATTTCAACCTATTAATTTCACGCCAGACTGATATTCTTTGACGCGGTGTAAGGGTTAAATTTTTTGATGGACAATAATTTTCACAAAAGCCGCAATCAATACATTTATCAATTATTGGATTTACGATTGGAGTTGGCTTTAAATTCTTTAAATGAATCTTTTCATCATTATTTATCAATACCCCCGGATTGAGAATCCCTTTTGGATCAAAAGCATTCTTAGTTCTGACCATGAAATCGTAAATCTCTTTGCCCCATTCATACTTGACAAACGGAGCCATATTTCTTCCTGTTCCATGTTCAGCTTTTAAGGAACCATCATATTTTTCAATAACTAATAGAGCGACATCATTCATCAAATTTTTATAACGGTTAACTTCGTAAGGTTTACTAAAGTCTTGAGCAAAAACGAAATGAATATTCCCTGATAAAGCATGTCCCCAAATTATTGTATCATCATAACTATGCTGTTCAAAAAGATTCTGAAGATCAGTAACGGCATCTGCGAGTTTTGATGTTTCAAAATTTACATCTTCAATAATTACTGTAGTCCCTGAGGGTCTGGCTTTACTAACCGAAGGAAATAATCCTTTCCGAACATTCCAAAGCTTCATATACTCTTTGGGATCAGTAGTAAATTCTATTGGTCTTTCTGTCTCAATTTCTTTTAACGAGGTTTTTATAAGATCAATATTAACATTTAGATCTACTTGATTTTTAGCTGAGGTCTCAATAAGCAAAGCAGCAACATTTTTGTCAAGAGTTTTAAGGTAATCCGGTAATCCTTTTTTGTTTTCCACTGACCTCAGTGATGCTCTATCCATAATTTCTGCAGCATCCACCGGAAGTTTTTTGAGCAAAGGTATTGTTGAGCAAGCGGTTTTAACATTGGGAAATAATATTAATGCTGTAGCTTTATTCGGAAGTTCAAGAATTGTGTGATAGGTAATCTGAGAAATAAACCCTAATGTTCCTTCAGATCCTATCATTAAATGTTTGATAATTTTTATTGGGTCTCTAAAATCTACAAATGAATTTACGCTATAACCTGTAGTATTCTTAATGCTGTATTTGTGATTAATCCTTTTTACAATCTCAGGTTTAATGTTTACATCCCATGCTATACTTAGGAGCTCAACAACCAGTTCCCTATTCTCTTCAATGAATGAAGCTTTATTATCGTCATCTGCAGTATTTAATACTGAGCCGTTTGCAAAAACTATTCTCATATCCGCAACAGTGTTATAGCTGTTGTTAATAACTCCGCTAGTCATTCCACTTGCATTATTTGAGGCTATTCCTGTTACAGTAGCGGCATTTATTGAAGCAGGGTCCGGACCAATTTTTCGGTTATACTTCTTTAATGCCAAATTTGCCTTGCTACCCAATACAGCGGGCTGCATTGTAATTTTAAATTGGTCTTCAGATATTATGATTTGGTTCCAGGATCTATCCGCAACCATTAAAACTGAATCTGAAATTGATTGTCCGGATAGACTTGTACCCGAAGCACGGAATGTAATTGGGATATTTAGTTTGTTACATTTTTTAATTACAAATACCGCTTCATCTTCCGAAGCAACTTTAACAACTACTTTTGGGGTTAATCGGTAAAAGCTTCCGTCTGTACCATAAGCAAATGTACGAAGCTCATCTGTGAAAATTCTTTCCTTTGGAATAAGTTTTTTTAGTTCACTAACTAGCTTAGAATAATCCGGCATAACTATAATTAATATTTAAAATTTTATTATGAACAAGCCTTCTCAACTTCTTCCACTGTTTTTGGAATTGGCTTACCTAAAATTCTATTACCATTTTCTGTGACCAGAACATCATCTTCAATTCTTATACCTCCAAAATCACGATATTCTTCAAGTTTTTCATAGTTAATGAATTCAGCATGTATCTGTTCTTCTTTCCATTGATCGATAAGAGCGGGGATAAAATAACATCCGGGTTCAACCGTAACAACAAATCCTTCTTTTAATTCTTTACCTAAACGTAAATAAGCTAATCCAAATTGGTCACTTCTTTTGATCGCTTTACTATAGCCGACGTAATTCTCACCAAGATTTTCCATATCATGAACATCCAACCCCATCATATGGCCAAGTCCATGAGGAAAGAATAAAGCATGAGCTCCTTTTTGAACTGCTTTTTCAATATTGCCTTTTATAATTCCAACTTCTTTAAGTCCATTTGCAATAACTTTGGCTGCAGTTAGATGAACATCTTTAAACTTTACACCGGGTTTCATCATTTCAATAGACTTAAGTTGAGAATCTAATACAATATTGTAAATTGCTTTTTGTTTCTCAGTAAATTTTCCGTTTACTGGAATCGTACGAGTAATATCACTTGCATACCCCATCATGGTTTCAGCACCGGAATCTAAAACTGCAATTTGACCATCTTGCATAATATTTTCATGTGAATGATTGTGTAAAATCTGACCATTTACAGAAAAAATAATTGGGAAAGAGACTCCATTTCCTCTTGATAAAGCAATTCCTTCAATTTTACCATATACTTCTTGTTCAACAATACCGGGTTTCATTAACTTCATTGCGGTAGTGTTCATTTCGTAACTGGTTTCAATTGACTTTTCAATTTCTAGAATTTCTTCTTCAGTTTTAATTGATCTTTGTTTTACTACAGCTTTAATTAATTTTTTTGAGGCATTTTCGTTTACTTTTTTATGGTTTAGATCCAAAAGTTCATCGAGTAAGAAAATATTATCCTGACGATATTGAGGTAAGTAATGAATTTTAGTTCCCTTCTTCAAATACTTTTTGAGATAATTATCCAGCTTTGAAAATGACTTCACTTCAGAAACACCCACTTTTTCTGCCTTATTATTTACGCTTTCATCAAAACCCATCCATACAATATCGTCGACTGAGCGGTCATCGCCAAATATAATTTCTTTATCGTTTTCAATATTTATTAAAGCCGCAACAGTTGGTTGATTTAATCCCCAGTAATATAGGAAAGTACTGTCCTGCCTATAATGATAAGTATTTCCCGCATAATTCATTGGTGCTTCTTCATTACCTAAAAATAGAAGAATTCCCTTCTTAAATTTTTTCTTTAATTCTTTTCTTCTTTCAATGTAAGTTTGTGCATTAAACATAATATCTCCATCTTAATCTAAATGGTAAAATTTTTAATCAATTTACTTTAAGAACAATTTTTGAAATTCTCTCTTATCTCTATTTTTCCAAGCTCCTTTATGATAAGCAAAACCGGCAACTAAAGGCATCGCAATGGTTGCCTCGGAATAAACCATTTGTTCGTATGTTGTTTCAACTTTTCCCCAAGAGCTTGCTTCTTTTAATGTTGAACCCGATAAAGCACCGTCTCTATCATCAGCTACAGTTATTTGAATTGCATATTTATGCATTGGTGCATCTTCTTGAAGTATATCAGCAGCAACTACTATATCTTGAGTAAAGTTTTTTGGGACACCGCCGCCGATCATGAAAATTCCGGTTTCTTTGGTATTCATCTTAATTTGTGTTAACTCTAAAAAATCTTTCCCGGAATCGAAAGATAAATGATTCTCCGGATTTTTATGCTGATGAACAACAATTCCAAATCCAGCCGAACAATCTGAGAAAGCGGGAACAAAAATTGGAACGTTATTTTTGTAACATGCATAGATCACACTATCATCAACCTTTGGTCCTCCGTTATTTTCTAAATATTTGCCAAATTCCCAAAGCAATTCTCTCGATGAATAAGGTCGTGGTTCAAGACTATTAAATATTGTTTCGGTTGTATCGTCGCAGATTCTTAATTCATCCTCATCAATGTAGGTATCATAAATTCTATCAATGTGTAAATCTCTGAGCTCATTATCATCACTGAACTGTGAACCAATGTAGTGCTTAAAACCCAATGCTTCAAAGAAATCTTGATCAACCATTATTGCACCCGTAGAAACAATTGCATCAACCATATTATTTGAAACTAAATCGTAAACAACTTTTTTAAGTCCGGCACTAAAAAGACTACCGGCTAAAGTTAAGATTACTGAACAATTTTTATCATTCAACATCATATCATAAATTTTGGCTGCCCTATTTAAGTCCCTCGCGGAAAACGCCATTTTTTCCATTGAATTAACTAAACTAACAACATTATGTTCTTTAATATCAATATGTTGAATGGTTTCTTTGAGCAAATCTTTCTTCTTTAACACTTTCCATACTCCTTTCAGAATAAACTAAAATTCTAGCTATTATTATAACTTTACTTACAATGCAATTTATTTATATTTATATATATTTATAAAAATCTTAAAATTAACTCTATAATACCACTTATTTTTATATATGATAATAATTTTATTTACTGAGTCTAGTATTATTGGAAGAATAATATTCTATAACCAAAATTTATTATTTGTAAATTCCTTAAAACAACAATACATTTACTTATAATTGAATTGATAAATTTGTAATTTTATTTAAATATATTTTGAAAAAATGGAGGTAAAATAATGAAGCAATTAAAAAGATCAATTATCTTAATTTTTCTTTTCTTGGTTTCACTAACAAATTTAATTGCCCAAGATTCTTTTGAGGGAAAAATTAAATTCAAAATAACAAGTGATGATGAAGCAATGTTCATGGATTATTTTATTAAAGATGATAATTTAAGAATGGAGATGGGTGAAAATAATGAGGCGGCTTTTATTCATACCGGTGAAAAATCACTAGTTCTTATGCATCAAGATAAAATGTATATGGATTTAGACAATTCAATATTTAGCAAGTTGCCGGGCATGATGGATATGGAAGATGAAGCTGATGAAAATGATCCCCAAGAATTTGATATTGAAAAATTCCGAACTGGTAAAACCAAAACTATTTTAGGTTATGAATGTGAACAATGGGTTTTTACTGATGAAGAAGATGAAGGAGAAGTTGAGGTTTGGGTCACTGATGAACTTGGTGATTTTATGCTAATGAAAAGTCCGATGGGTGCCGGTTATTCACCGGGGTGGAGTAATTCAGTCAACAATAGCGGGTTCTTCCCAATGCTTGTAATTACACGTGATGAAGATAACGAAGTAACATCAAGATTTGAAGCTATTGAGGTAAATAAAGAGTCATTGAGTGACAATTTATTTGCTCCTCCGTCAGATTACAGCGAAATGAAAATTCCAGGAATGGATAGTTTATTTAAGTAATATTTTAACGGGTTGTTTTGTAAACTTCTAGTTTGTGAAACAACCTTTATTTTAATTTTATAATTCTGAATGAAAATACCAATCAAATCTTACATTATTCTTCTAGGTCTTGTGCTCTTTATTTCTTGCAGCAACCAAGGTATAAACCAAGTAAATAAAAATTTAGATGATATCACAATAATTGATGAATCAAAAATTTTACCTATTCCTCTTTTAGGTGATATTTCTAAAAGAAACTCAGAGATTTCAAGTCTATGCTGGCATAAAGATAATTTAATTTTACTTCCTCAGTACCCAAATGATTTTGGAGATGAATCTGGGAAAATATTTTTTATTGGTCGGGAAACCTTACTTAATTTTATTTCAGGTTATTCAAGTGATCCAATTATACCCGATTTTTATTCAATCGATCTTTCCAAATTCGAAGAATTTTTTACATTAGGTTCCGGTTTTGAAGGAATTGCTATTAACGGCAACACTGTCTATTTCAGTATTGAAAGTATGAACGATGGGAAAACCGAAACAATTTTAGTCGAGGGTAACATCGATTTTGAATCAAAAATTATTATACTTGATGAAAATTCAGTAACAAAAGATCCCACTGAATTGTTCATTCATAACATCAGTGATGAATCCATTCTCTATTATGACGGTAATGTAATTCCAATTTTTGAAGTTAACGGTAAAAATGTAAACAAAGATCCACAGGTTTCTATATTTGATGAAAATCTTAAATTTAAAAATAAAATCCCTTTCCCAACAATAGAATATCGAATCACAGATGTAACAGATGTTGATAATTCGGGTAAATTTTGGGCAATCAATTATTTTTTCCCCGGCGATGATAAAAAACTGAATCCGGCAATTGACGAATTAGCAGTTAATTTTGGAAATGGAGAATCGCATTCTATATATGATCCGGTAGAGAGACTCGTGGAGTTTACAATTTTTGAAGATAAAATTGTTTTGAGTAACCAAGCTCCTATTTATATTGAACTATTGCCTAACGTCAGCAGAAACTGGGAAGGGATTGCCCGTTTTGAAGATGGCTTTTTAATTGCCACCGACACTTTTCCGGAAACAATATTTGCCTTTGTAAAACCGGAAAATTGATTAAAATCATCAAAATTTGACCAAAAAATTAAATTCTGATTTCTTGACATTTTTAAACTATTCAGATATATTTATAGGCTATAAAAAAAATCTCTTTTACGGAGGATATAGTTGAAACAAGAAAAAATTACAAGATTTATTAAAACTGAAGATGCTGACAGAAAATGGCACGTAATTGATGCTAATGATGTTGTATTAGGTAGATTGGCCGCAAAAGCTGCAACAATTATTAGAGGAAAACATAAACCAATTTTTACACCTAATATGGACACTGGTGATTTTGTTATTGTAGTTAATGCTGAGAAAGTAAAATTAACTGGTAAAAGAGAACAAATGAAAACCTATTTTACACACTCAATGTACCCTGGTGGTGTAAAAGTAAAAACTTTTAGCGAGTTGATTAACCAAAAACCAGAATATGTTATTACACATGCAGTTAAAGGTATGTTACCTAAAAATAGGTTGGGCAGAAAACTTATTAAAAAATTAAAAGTTTATGCTGGTTCTGAACATCCGCATTCCGCCCAAAAACCTGAAGCATTGAGTTTATAAATTAGAGGATATTAAATGGCTGACAAAATTTTTGTAGGTAGAAGAAAAACCTCAGTTGCAAGAGTTATTTTAAGAAATGGC
>CAYXXW010000107.1:0-8900 GCA_964469115.1 uncultured Melioribacteraceae bacterium | reverse complement strand
GATTTTAATGTTTTAATGATTCCTGATAATGAACAAACTTTCAGAAGAAATCACTAAGGTTGTGGTTACACATTAGATGCCATTCGCACTACCAAATTAATTATTTGACATAAGAATCATTATTTAATCTATTACTTTAAGAAATTTTATAATAATGAGGACCAGAATGAAATATCCGATCCGATCGTTAGAATTCAAAAACAATAAATTGTATCTGATCGATCAGAGAAAATTACCAGTGAAATATGAAAAATTCATTTGTGAGAATTATAGAGATGTTGAATTTGCCATTTCAGATATGATCGTGAGAGGAGCTCCCGCAATAGGAGTAACCGCTGCCTATGGAGTTGTTCTTGCTGCTCTTGAATTCCTTGAACTTCCATTAGATAATTTTTTGAAAGAGATGCATAAAGCTTGTGATACTCTGAATAATTCTCGACCTACTGCTGTAAATTTGATGTGGGCAATAAAACGAATGCGTACATTTTTGGTTGAAAATAGTACCCCATTAGAGATCTTACATAATTTAAAAGTAGAAGCAGATAGAATTGCACTTGAAGATGTGAATACTAACAAAAAAATGGGGCAGTTCGGGAATTCTATCGTACCTCAAAAGGCAACGATTCTCACTCACTGTAACACAGGTGCACTTGCCACCGTTGAATACGGCACAGCTCTAGGTGTTGTGCGTGCTGCAGTTGAAGCTAAAAAAGAAATTTTCGTTTATGCAGATGAAACACGACCTCGCTTACAAGGAGCCAGACTTACTGCTTGGGAACTGGTTCAAGAGGGAATTCCTGCAAAACTTATTGCCGATAATGTTGCGGCTACTTTAATCCGTGATGGTAAGATAGATCTGATATTGGTAGGTGCTGATAGAATTGCAACAAATGGTGATAGCGCCAATAAAATAGGAACTTTCATGCTCTCGGTTATTGCCAAAACCTATAATGTTCCTTTTTATATTGTAGCTCCAACCACAACCATAGATTTTGAAATTGATACTGGTGACGAGATTATTATCGAAGAACGCTCTTCAACAGAAGTAACACACATTAAGGATGTTCAGGTAGCACCCGATAATATTGAAGTGTATAATCCAGCTTTTGATGTAACCCCAAACGAAAATATCACAGCAATTATTACAGAAAAGGGAATTATTAATAAACCATTTAAAAAGAATATTCTAAAATTGAAATAGGAGGAATTTATGTTATTTGAAGAAATTAGAAACGAAATTGCCAATTTAGGAAGAGAGATAGCTGCTTGCGGATTTAATCTGGGAACATGGGGAAATATTTCTGCTAGAATTGATGATAACCACATTGCAATTACACCTTCTGGAATTGCTTATGACATCATTACAGCGAAAGATATAGTTGTTATTGATCTGATGGGAAACATTATGGAAGGTAACAAAAAACCATCTATCGAGCTTCCTCTGCATTCCGCGATCTATAAAGCAAAATCTAATATAAACGCAATTGTTCATACTCATAGTGTTTGTTGTACAGCTTTTGCAATTGCCAGAAAACCAATCCCAGCTACTTGTGAAGATATGATACAAATTGTGGGCGGACAGGTTGAAGTTGCAGAATATTTTCTTCCCGGCTCCAAAGGATTAGCCCAGTCTGCTGTAACTGCGCTTGGTAATAAAAGTGCATGTATAATGGCAAATCATGGATTACTCACTGCAGCAGATACATTATATGAAGCTTACAAGATATCTCAAATCGTAGAAAAATCGGCTCAAACTGTAATCTATGCTAATTCACTGGGAGGAGCTATTGAGCTTTCTCAAGCAGACATTGATTTTATGCGTGATTTCTATTTAAATAAATACGGACAAAGATAAAATTATTTTTCCAACTCAAAAAAAATGAAAGCTCTTTACTTTGATAAAAAACTGGAATTAAGAAAAGACTATCCTGTTCCTGTACCCGCTAAAAATGAAGCTTTGATTAAAATAATTTTAACCGGAATATGTAATACAGATAAAGAGATCATGAATGGATATGTTCCATTTAACGGGGTTTTGGGGCATGAATTTGTTGGTCTTGTAACGGAATGTTCTCAATTGAAATTAATCGGGAGAAGAGTAGTTGGAGAAATAAATGTTGGCTGCGGAGTTTGCTCTCTGTGTAAGAAAGGGATGCAAAACCATTGTCAGCAAAGAAAGGCACTGGGTATTCATGGAAAGGATGGAGTTTTTGCAGAATATGTAACTCTACCAATAGAAAACTTACTTATTGTTCCAGATGAGATCAGTAATGAAGAAGCTGTTTTTGTAGAACCATTGGCAGCAGCTTTCAATATCCTGCAAAATGTAGAAATCTACAAACAAGATAAAGTAGTTATCATTGGTGATGGTAAGTTAGGACAGTTGATCGCCAGGGCTGTTTCAACAACTTCCTGTGATCTTACAATGATCGGAAAACATGAGAGCAAGCTGGAACTGGCTCAAGATTTTTGCAAAACAATGATCTTTAATGAATCTGATGACCTGGAAAACTCTTTTGATGTTGTTATTGAATGTACAGGTAATGAATCGGCTCTACATTACGCAGCCTTAATAGTCTGTGCAAAAGGAACTATAATATTAAAAAGTACTTATGCTGGTGATCTCAAGATCAATCCTTCTCTCTGGGTTAGAAAAGAGATAAGGCTAATAGGTTCTCGTTGTGGTCATTTTGCTCCGGCTCTGCAATTTTTGCAAGAAGGCAAAATAGATTTGACAAAATTGATCGATAAAATCTTTTTTATTGATGATTGGGAAAATGCTTTTAAAATCGCTTTTTCAAAAGGAGCTTTAAAAGTGTTATTGAAATTAACCAAGTAAAGGGAGGACGAATGAAAAAAGTATTTGTAACAATGTTGATTTTGGTTTTTGCTGTATGTGTTTTTGCAGAAACTAATGTAGCTATCGTATTTGCCACAGGCGGTTTGGGTGACAAATCATTTAATGACGCTGCGTTGGAAGGAATGAAGATGGCTAAAGAAAAATATGCTATCGAATATGATTATGCTGAGCCTTCTGCGATTACAGAATATGAGACATATCTGGCTCAATTTGCTAATTCTAAGAAATATGATCTTATCATTTCAATCGGCTTTGATCAAGCTGATGCACTAGACAAAATTTCAAAACGGTTTGAGAAGCAGAATTTTGCAATTGTCGATATGGTAGTAATGAACCCTAACGTTGCTTCCTATGTTTATAAGGAACAAGAGCGTGGCTTTATGGTAGGATATGCTTCTGCACTTATGACAATCAAAACAGATGATGTGAGAATTAATGAAGACAAGGTTGTTGGTGTTATTGGTGGAATGAAAATTCCTCTTATCGATGCTAACATTGCTGGATTCATGACTGGTGTAAACTATGCAGATAATGGTGTGAAAGCAATTCATTCTTATGTAAACCATTGGGCAGATCCAGCTAAAGGTAAAGAACTTACTTTATCTATGTATGAGCAGGGAGCGGACATTGTATGGGGTGCTGCCGGCAGATCAGGCTTAGGTGTAATTAATGCTTCAAAAGAGAAGAATTTCTATTCGATCGGTGCAGATTCAGATCAAGGTTATCTTGCCCCCGAAAATGTACTAACAAATGGCATGAAGCGTGTTGATAATACTGTATTCATTGCTATTAAAGATGTAATCGACGGTAAATTCGAAGGTAAAATTTATTCTCTCGGTCTTAAAGAAGATGCTTTAGGATATTCTTTAAATCTTTTACCCGAAGAAGTAATTGAGAAATTAGAAATTGTTAAGAAGAAAATCATAGCTGGTGAAATTGAGATTCCAGCCACGATAGAAGAAGTTAAATAGTTCCAAATACAGGGAACGGTTGAAACCGTTCCCTTTTTTATTACATAACAAAAAGTACTGTTTTGAATATTATAGAATTTAAAGGTATTACAAAAAAATTCGGTGATTTTATTGCCAATGACAACATCAATCTAACAATTAAAAAAGGTGAGATCCATTGTCTGCTCGGAGAAAATGGTGCTGGTAAAACTACTCTCATGAACAACCTTTTTGGGCTTTATAATCCCGAAGAAGGCAAGATATTCCTAAGAGGAAAACCCTGTAAAATAGATAATCCGCACATAGCTATAGAACTGGGATTAGGCATGATACATCAACATTTCATGTTGATAGATAGACTTACCACAACAGAAAATATAATTGTTGGTGAAGAGCCTTTAAAAAATGGCTTGATTGACATGAATAAAGCCAGAGAACAGGTTAAGCAAATATCCGTTAACTATCATCTTGCCATAAAAACAAATGAACTAATTGAGAACATATCGGTTGGCGAGCAACAACGTGTAGAAATTCTGAAAGTTCTTTATCGAAAAGCAGAAATTTTGATATTTGATGAACCAACCGCTGTTCTAACCCCTCAGGAAGTTAATGATCTTTTCACTACTATAAAAGAGTTAAAAGCAAGTGGAAAAACTATAATATTTATTACACATAAACTTGAAGAAACAATGAATATTTCTGACAGGGTGACTGTCCTACGAAAAGGAAAATTGATCGGTACGGTAAATACTTGTGATACCAATCCCAAAAAACTAGCAAGAATGATGGTCGGTCGTGAAGTTCTATTAAATGTGAATAAAGAAAAAGGGGATATAGGAAATAAAGTCCTTGAAATGAAAGACCTCTCTCTAATCGGAAAACATAAAAATTTATTATTAAAGAATATCAATATTTCTATTCACAAGGGAGAAATTGTAGGTCTTGCTGGAGTATCTGGGAATGGGCAATTAGAATTGGAAGAATGTCTTACAGGATTGCGAAAAGTAACAAACGGAAAAATATTTCTGGAAGGAGAAGATATTACGCATACGCCAACCAGTATCAGACGGAAAAAGGGCTTCTCTCATATTCCTTCCGACCGTCTGAGGAGAGGCATAGTACCCTCTTATAATCTGGCAAAAAATATAATCTTAGGTAATCATGATAGTTTTACTAAAAATGGATTTTTGCAGCAAAATGATATAAACGAATATAGTAAAGAAGTATTGAAAAAATTTGATATTCGTTGTCAATCACTGAATGATACTATTGATAATCTTTCAGGTGGTAATCAGCAAAAACTGGTGATAGGTCGAGAGCTTTCCACTGATCCAAAATTCATACTTGCAGCTCAACCCACGCGTGGAGTAGATGTAGGTGCAATAGAATTTATCCATAATAATATTCTGGAAATGCGGAAACAAAATAAAGCAATACTCTTGATTTCTGCAGAATTGGATGAACTTCTTTCCCTCGCCGATAGGATATTAGTAATCTATGAAGGAGAAATCGTCTCAAGAAAAAGTAGTTATACAAAAGAAGAACTGGGTCTACTTATGGCTGGGAAAAAAGTTCCTGAAGAAGAAAAGAAGAGACTTAAGAATAGAACACAAAATGAATAAAATATTAAAAAAGTACGAAAATTCTATCTATTCTCTTACTGCAATATTATTAGCATTTTTAGTTGGTGCTATTTTGATCCAACTTTCCGGATTCAGCGCTATAAAGGCTTATTTTGCCCTATTTGATGGAGCATTTGGAAGTATCTTTAATCTTACGCAGACCTTTATGAATACGATACCGTTAATTTTCACGGGATTAGCTGTTGCTATTGGTTTTAAATCCGGATTGTTCAATATCGGTGGTGAAGGGCAAATGTATCTTGGAGCTTTTGCAACTGCCATTGCGACCATTTATTTAAGTTTTCTTCCTGGTTATATTTTAATACCTCTCGTACTGATAATTGGTGGACTTGCTGGAAGTATTTGGAGTTTTTTACCCGGATATCTAAAAGCTAAAACAGGTGCTCATGAAGTTGTTACTACAATTATGATGAACTATATCGGGATACTGCTAACTAGTTATCTACTACTGAAATATTTCAAAGAAGAAGGTCCGATACCTCAAACTGTTTTAATTCCTGAATCTGCTAGGTTACCAGAATTGGTTGAGTATTCCAGATTAACATGGGCTATATTTATTGCTGTTTTTGTTATCATTATAATAGATATATTTTTCAAACACACAGAGCTGGGTTACAAAATTCAAACTGTGGGTGAAAATCGTTCTGCAGCTGAATATGCTGGAATTAATTCTAATAAGATGATGGTGCTTTCTATGATGATAAGTGGATTTGTAGCAGGATTGGCAGGTTCTACAATCGTAATGGGTGTCTTGCACAGATTTATCACAAATTTTTCACCAGGATACGGATTCACTGGGATTGCTGTAGCAGTGCTGGGGAAAAACAAACCATGGGGTGTATTTTTTGCCGCTATTCTTTTTGGAGCCTTGCAAACAGGCGGAATAACAATGCAGCTCTTTGCCAAGATCCCCATGGATCTTATGGTTGTAATTCAAGGTCTGGTAATTCTATTTGTAACTGCACCAATATTAATAAAAAAACTCTTAAGGAAATAGAATATGCAGGAGATATTAGAGGTTATATTCAGTATTAATACATTTTGTGCAGCGATCAGAATTTCGGTTCCATTAGTATTTGCAGCAATCGGTGGTGTGTTTTCTGAACGAGCGGGAATTATAAATTTGGGTTTAGAAGGAATGCTTCTTACTGGTGCTTTTGCAGGCGTACTTGGATCTTATCTTTCCGGAAATCCATATATCGGCATTTTATTTGCAATTATGGGAGGAGCATTGATCGGTTTCATTTTTGCATTGTTCACAATCAAATTTGAAGCAAATCATGTAGTTGCAGGAGTAGGTTTAAATATTCTTATGTTAGGAATTACAACCTGGTTGATGCAGATACTCTGGGGTTCAAGAGGAACATCTGTAAATGTAGCAGGATTAAGCGAGATCACTATTCCCATTCTGTCTTCCATTCCCATTCTTGGAAAACTTTTCGGCTCACAAAATATTTTGGTGTATTTAATGTTCCTTGTTGTTATTTTCTCCTGGATAATATTGTTTAAAACTCCTTTCGGACTCAGATTAAGAGTTGTGGGTGAATATCAAAAAGCTGCTGATACTATGGGAATTAAAGTAAGAAAGATCCAATATACCAGCTTGATATTTAGCGGAGTTCTTTGCGGACTTGGTGGTGCATATCTTTCTCTTGGACAATTGAATTGGTTCAGTATGAATATGTCCGCCGGCAGAGGTTACATGGCATTAGCAGCAAATATTTTTGGTGGATGGAATCCATTGGGTGCATTCGGAGCCAGTTATCTATTTGCTTATACCGATGCTCTTCAAATGAGAATGCAGGCTCTAAATCTTAATGTTCCTAACGAAATAATACAAATGATCCCTTATATCCTTACAATTCTCGTTCTAGCTGGAGCAATGATCCGTTCACGTCCTCCTGCAGGTTTGGGAAAACACTACAAAACGAATAGATAAGATTCAAATAATTATATTTGAGAAATTATAAAAAGTTGAATAATTATGAGAATATGGTCTATTAATCCAGAATATTTAGACGGAAAAGGTCTTGTTGCTCTATGGCGTGAAACCTTATTAGCAAAGAAAGTATTACAGAATAAAACCAAAGGCTACAAAAACCATCCTCAGCTCATTCGATTCAAAGCATCAACAAAACCAATAAATGCCATAAATTATTATCTGAAATTGGTTTGGTTAGAAGCGGAGAAAAGAAATTATAGTTTTGATAAAAGAAAATTTAAAGAAATTATTAATGTTGAACAGATTAACGTAACTATCGGACAAATTAACTATGAAAGAAAGCATTTACTTAATAAATTGAAATTAAGAGATGAAAAAAAATATGATGAGATTATTAAAATAATTAATTTTAAAACTCATCCATTATTTAATCTTATTGAAGGAGATATTGAACCTTGGGAAAAAGTTTAACTTTTTTATTAGCACTGATATTATTAACAATTCCATGTTATGGTAAAAATTTAGAAATTTATCATAACCCCTAATGCAGCATAGTGGAATAGTGAAAATGTGTAAACTTCATCATTATCTGCTCCACCTTCTAATATGCGGTAACCTGCTTTAAATTTAACCTTATCAGATACTTGATAGACAATGGCAGTAAGAACATCTTCGGCTCTTCCCTGTGGTGCTGCCAAAGCATCTCCATCCATCAATAAAGAGAATTTATCATGAAAGTTCCATACTAACCTAAAATGCAAAATTGGTACAAAACCAACATTCTCTTTACTGCTGCTTACGCCATCTCCACTCACGCGAATTATTGCATCACGAATTTTTGCAGTTAATCCAGCCCCGATCTGTAGTTTTTCCTTTCTTAGAAAATCATAACGATAAACTATTCGATACGAGTTGAATTGATATTTAACATCCAAAGGCGTTCCTTGAGCATAAATTTCATCTTGATAAATGAGATCACGATCTAAACTACCCTCTGACTTGATGGTCAAAGGTGCAAATAATACACCCAAATGATGCTTTGAGTTAAAATCATAGAAAAGCCGCAGACGATAAAAGGGAGTTACGCTGGTATCTAATTCTTCTGAAAGGGAGAATTTTGTTCCCACATCACCAGGGATAGCAACATCATTATATCCACTGAAAATAGCACCTGATTCCAAATCAATTTCCCATTTTGCTGATAAAGAAATTGAAGATATTAGCATAAAACTAGCAATTATTATAATTAATATATTTTTTGACATCTTTCCTCCAATGTTTTTTCCAAAATATAATTTATTTAGTTCATATGACAAAAATTTATTTATTTGACAAAATAAATTTAATTTTTATGTTATTCATTGTGATTTAATTTTCATTTATCGAAAGATAGTTGAAAAGTGTGAAATAATATTAAGGAATATTTATGTTAAAATATATGAATCTGTTGGTTCTAATAATTTTGCTGACGTTATCGGCATGCAAGGGATATGATATGAAAACAG
>CAYXXW010000106.1:0-8922 GCA_964469115.1 uncultured Melioribacteraceae bacterium | reverse complement strand
GAATCATACCCCATAGGTTTGGAACCCTTTTTAACAAATTTTA
The DNA here is from genome assembly GCA_964469115.1 of uncultured Melioribacteraceae bacterium. Lineage (GTDB taxonomy): Bacteria > Bacteroidota > Ignavibacteria > Ignavibacteriales > Melioribacteraceae. The sequence goes on along the minus strand of CAYXXW010000106.1, from coordinate 8,879 downwards.
ATCCATTATACTCAGGTGGATTATGACTAGCTGTAATCATAACACCTCCATCGGCATCAAGATGCGGAGTTCCGAAATAGATCATTTCCGTTCCACATAATTCTAGATCAATTACATCACATCCGGCATCTGTTAATCCGTTAGCCAATGCTTTTGAAATTGCTGGAGATGATTCTCTAACATCTCTTCCAATTAATACTTTTTTTGCATTTTGCTGAATTGCAAAAGCTCTTCCAACTTTATAAGCTAATTCTTCATTCAATTCACTTGGAACTTTCCCTCTAATATCGTAAGCTTTAAATCCTGGTATGTTAGCCATTTTAATCCTCTAATGAATTATTGAAAACTTTAATAAATTCAAAGATACTAAAACAATACTTTTTTTAGGATAAATTTTTGCATAGACAAACCATAAATTCTCTAATATTTTAGTAAGTAATAATTGTAGGAGTTAGCAATTCAGAACTTTCACTTTTCCCAATGCAGTAATAACAATTGCAAAGCAATATTCCCTCTTAAATTAGATGAAGTCAAAAATGTGAACCAGCAGTTTTGTCCCAAGTGTCGAATTGCAGTATCTAATTCACACCTAGTTCAGTGCGAAAATTGTCAGGAAATTATAAATTTTATTCCTTTATTTCCAAATGAAGAAGCTATGGTTTTTTACGTACCAAAATGTACAATATGTTCTGGTACAATTAAAGATGAACAGCGACTTGCACCTCAATACTTTCCCAAATCATTTATATGATACCTAGCTGACAGTTCAAATTTGATAGTATATTATTTTTTGAAAACACATCCACATTCAGTAATTTTAACCTACTCAAATAAATAAATATAATAGGTGGTTTAATGAATTATAAAAAGTCAGCAATTTTTACACTAGTTCTTGTATTTGCATTTATTTCATCGACAGCACTTTTTGCTCAAAATAGTGATGAAATTACAGCTGAATCAGATATTTTTGATACCGGGAAAATGTGGACTTTCGATTATCCCCCAACTGAATATTTGAACGAAACGTATGACTTTTTACCAACAGAAGAATGGTTTGAAGATGTAAGACTTTCAGCACTTAGAATTCCAGGATGCACTGCATCATTTGTCTCTGAAGACGGATTGATTATGACTAACAATCATTGCTCAACTTGGCACAGGGATAGAGTTCAAAAAGAAGGCGAAAATCTTGCAGAAACCGGCTTTCTCGCAGAAACATTGGAAGATGAAAGAAAAGTACCGAACATGTATGCTGAACAGCTTGCTTTTATCGTGGACGTAACTGACGAAGTTAATCAAGCAATTTCTTCCGGAAAAAATGACGAAGAAAAAATTAAAAATAAAGAAGATAAAATTAAAGAACTTGTTGATTACTATAATGAAGAAACCAGCCTTAAATGTCAATTTGTTTCCCTTTTTAACGGTGGAAAATTTTCAGTTTATGGTTATAAAAGACATAATGATGTTCGTTTAGTCTTTGTGCCTGAGCAAGCTATAGCAGCTTTTGGTGGTGACCTTGATAATTTTACATACCCACGTTACGATCTCGATTGTGCTTTCTTCAGAGTTTATGATGATGAAGGAAGCCCAGTAACTTCTACCAACTACTATAAATTCAGTAAAGATGGCGTACAAAATGGAGAAGTAATTTTTTCTGTTGGGAACCCGGGAAATACTAATAGATTATACACAGTTTCCCAATTGGAGTATAATAGAGATGTTACATACCGTAACAGAGCTTTTATGTTAGATGAATATTATATGCTTCTTGAGGACCTTAAAGAAGAGTATCCTGAAAGAGCAGAAGAGTTTGAAGCTTTAAGAACCAGAATTGGTAATGGTCAAAAAGTTATGCATTACACTCAAGCCGGATTACTCGATCCATATCTAATTGCAAGGAAAAGAGATTTTGAAAATAAAATTCTTGCTGAAGTTGAAGCTGATACAGACTTAAAAGAAAACTACGGTCATGTTTGGGATGCAATAAAAAAATTAAGAGATGAATTAAAACCAATTGATAGTAAGCTTGCAGCTTACCGTCAATCAAGATTTTTAAGCTCTGCTTATTTTAATATTGCGGATGATATAATAGAATATGCTAAACAGATGAAATCACCTGAAGAAGAACGAGCAGAAAAATATAAAAATGTCGATCTCGATTCATTAAAAAATTCTCTTTATCCCGAAGATCTTGATAAACCAATTGAAGATTTAAAATTGCAAATTCAGCTTGATTATATTAGAATGAATTTAGGTGATGATAATGAATTTGTTACTCTTTTAAGCAGTGACCTTTTTGGAGAAGAAGCTGCCGAAGCTTTATTAGAAAAATCAGTTTTGGGTAGCAGAGAAAAAGCTATAGGGTTTTTAGCAAAGAGCCCAGATGATATTTTAGATTCTTCCGACCCATTTATTTATTTTATTAATAACACGCAGAATGATATTCCAGAATTAACAAAAAAATCTAAAGAAATTAAAGATACAGAAAGTGTTCTGGAGGATCTTCTTGGTAAAGTTTTATTTGAAATTTATGGAACAGAAATTCCTCCGGATGCAAACTTTACCTTAAGATTAAGTGATGGTGTTTTAGAAACCTTTTATTATAATGGTACAGTTGCAATTGAAAAAACAACTTTCTACGGAATGTATGATAGATATTATGGAAGCGATAAAAGATATCCTTGGAATTTACCTGAAAGATGGGCAGAACCACCAGCCGGATTTGATCTTTCTACAGTTTACAATTTTATTTCTACAAATGATATTGTCGGCGGCAATTCTGGAAGTGCAGTAATAAATAAAGATGCAGAGGTTGTTGGTTTAGCATTTGATGGCAACATTAATAGCATCGTTGGTAACTTTATTTATTTACCAGAAGATAATAGAATGGTATCAGTTGCTTCTCAAGCAATTGTTGAATCTTTAGATAAAATTTATAATGCAGAAAGAATAGTTAAAGAATTAAAGACAGGTAGAATGGCCGATTAATTCAATCTAAATGATCTTATAAGAATGCCGTTAACTTTAAAAGTTGCGGCATTTTTTTTTGCTCATATTATTTAACTCATCATTTTTGGTTGCTTTTCTGAAAAGTGTTAACTTTTCTCTTATAATTTTATTCTATATAATTCTTAAAAAATTTATAGGTGATTGATGAGACTGATTAAAAAATTTATTATTACATTCCTAATATTTATTTTCACTAGCACATTTTCAACTGCCCAAACTAATTTTTATGAGCCTCTCAAGCTTGATACAGTTAATTGGTCGTATGATGATTTTGGGAAAATGTGGACTTTCGATAATGTTCCCGTTGAAATGTTTGAAAAAAAATATGGATTTAAGCCAACTGAAGAGTGGCTTGATGATGTTCAAAAATCAGCGTTACAGTTTGGAGGCGGATGTTCTGCAGCTTTTGTTTCTGAAGACGGTTTAATAATGACCAATCATCATTGTGGAAGAGGACAATTATACACAGTTCAAAAAGAGGGAGAAAATATTTTAAGGGACGGTTTTTACGCTCCAACTTTAGAGGAAGAAAGAAAAATTAAAAACTTATTTGTCGATCAGCTTATACTTATTGAAGATATAACGGAGATTATTAAAACTTATACTCAAAATGCAAATAGTGAAGACAAACAAGTAAAATTAAGAAATGAAATAAAAGACTCTTTAGTAACTAAATACAATGAAGAAACCGGATTGAATTGCAGAATTGTAACTCTATATCATGGCGGGAAATATTCTCTTTATGGCTACAAAAGATTTAATGACATTCGTTTAGTTATGGCTCCCGATTTTCAAATAGCAGCCACCGGCTGGGATTGGGATAATTTTACATATCCAAGATATGAGTTGGATTTTATGTTTTATAGGGCTTACGATGAAGAAGGTAAACCGGTAAAAACTGAAAATCATTTTTCCTGGAGCAAAAAAGGAGCTGAAGAAAATCAACCTATATTTGTTGTTGGAAGACCCGGAAGCACAGATAGACTTTATTCCGTTGAACAGCTTAAATATTTAAAAGATTTCGTTTACCCAACTGCACTAATCGGATTCAATGAAATTTATGAAGCTTATTTTAATTATTATCAAAACCACTTAGAAAATGAAAACTTGCTGAATGATGTTATGGGTTGGGGAAATGCCCGTAAATCTTATGCCGGTCGATTAGCTGGTTTAAACAATGAATTCATAATGAAAAAGAAAAAAAACTTTCAAGAAGATTTAATATCCAAGACCATTGCCGATCCAAATCTTTCTATAAAATATGGGCATGTTTGGAAGTCTATTGATACTGTAATAACTAATCTAAGTAAGTATTCAGTACAAAATAATGTTGCAAGATTTAATCGCTTCTTAAGACCCAAATATTATGATCTTGCAAATAAATTAATAAAACTTGCTCGGGAAAAAGAGAAACCCAATGAAGAAAGAGCTGAGGAATATAAGGATGAAAAGCTAGATAGCACAATTACAGAAATGTTTCCAAAAGAATTTGATGAAGAACTAGAAGATAATATTTTATTGGCAAGTGTAAACTTCTTAAATGCTGTGCTAGAAAAAGATGATCCGATTTTGGTAAATATTTTACAAAATAAAAATGGAACTGAAGCTGTAGATTACTTTAAAAGTAAAAGCAAAATAATTAGTAAAGAAGGATTTATAAATCTAGCTCTACAAGAACCAGAAGACATTTTAAATTCATCTGATCCATTTATTAAGTATATGCTATATATTGAAAATTTGTCTAATGAATTAAACCCTAAGGTAAAAGAACTTACTAATAAACTTTCTGTGTTAAATGAATTATTGGGAGAGCTTGTTTACCATGTTTATGGGGATAATATTCCACCAGATGCAACTTCAACTCTTCGTATTTCTGATGGTGTAATCAAAGGCTATGAATATAATGGAACAATTGCTCCCGGCAAAACAACTTATTATGGACTTTGGGATAGATATGAATCTTTCAATAAAAAAACTTATCCATGGGGATTGCATGAAAGATGGCAGAAAGTACCTGAAGAATTAGATTTGGCAACTGACATTGGTTTTGCTTCAACAAATGATATTGTTGGCGGTAACAGCGGAAGTTCTGCAATAAATATAAATAAAGAAGTTGTTGGTTTAGTCCATGATGGAAATATTGAAAGTTTAGCCGGGCACACAATATTTCTTGAAGAAAATAACCGTACGGTTGCAACAGATTCAGATGGGATAATTGAAGCACTTAAATATATTTATGAAGCAGATAAATTGGTTGAGGAACTGCTGATGGGAAAATTATAGGTATTTATTCAAATCCAAATAACCTAAGACCATTTACTGTTATGAAAGTTGCCACATAAGCAAAACCGGAGAATATTAAAATTTGCAATATTGGTATTCTCCAATGGCCGGTTTCCTTTTTTGCCACTGCAATTGTAGAAAGGCACTGCATTGCAAAAACGAAAAAGACAATTAATCCCAATATAGTTGAGGTTGTAAAAAGTTTTTGATCTGTATTCCCAATTTTGGCATTCCGCATTGAGTGTAAAATCGAATCTCTTAAAGTTCCTTCATCTCCAGTAATTCTGAAAATTAATGCTAAGGAACTTACAAAAACCTCCCTGGCAACAAATGCAGAAATAAGTGAAACTCCAATTCTCCAATCCATCCCAATCGGAGTCATAACTGGTTCAACAAACTTGCCAATTTGTGCTGCATAAGATGTAGCAATTCTTTCCATCTGAATCGCGTCTTGATATTCAACCTGGGTAAAATTGCCTTGTTCAATATCAGGATTAGTATTTGGGAAATATGTAAGAGCCCACAGTATAATTGAGAACGTGACAATTACCGGACCTGCTTCCTTCAGATATTGACTTGTACTTGAATAAGTATTTCTTAAGACTGATCTAATTTTAGGAAGTTTATAAGAAGGTAATTCCAGAATAAAAGAAGAGCTATCCTCTACTTTTAAGAGATTTTTACTAAATTTATTGATTATTGCAGCAATTATCACTGAACTAATAATACTGAATAAGTAAATGAAAGAAAATATTAATCCTCCAAAAATTACATTTTCTTTTGGAATTAAGAACGCAATAAGTAAAGCATACACTGGGAGCCTTGCACTACAACTCATTAATGGAATAATAAAAATTGTAAGCAATCGCTCTTTTTTATTTGATATAGTTCGGGCCGCCATCATTGCTGGTATAGCGCATGCAAAACCGGATAACATTGGAACAAATGATCTGCCATTTAAACCGATGCTGGAAAGCGGTTTATCAATTAACATTGCTCCCCTTGCAAGGTAGCCTGTATCTTCAAGAAATCCCAAGATAAGAAAGAGTATTACAATCTGAGGAACAAAAATCATCACTGCACCAAGACTTGTAATAATTCCATCGGAGATTAGATCGCCGTACCAGTTTACACCAAAGTAATTTGAAGAATAAGATGCCAGTATTGCAAATGATTCATCGACAAATTCCATTAGAGGTAAAGCCAACCAGAAAATTGATGTGAACATTGCCCCTGTAATTATCAGAAATAAGATAATTCCCCAATACTTATGAAGAAGTATCTTGTCTAATTTTAATGTTGTTTTATCAGGTGAATTATTAAGTTGAATAGTTAAGTCATTTAGCTGAGTATTCGCTTTTTCCAAATCAGTTTTATCAGCAATAGGTAAGATTACTCTTTTCTCTAGTTCTTCAATTTCTTTAAATTGATCTAATATTATATTTGCATGTACTTCAGTCTCAACTCTTTTTAGCTCTTTACCATTCTGATTTGATTTTGATAATTCAGATTTAACCGTTGCAATAAGCTCATCTGTTCCTTCGCCGGTTCTTCCGTTTATTAAAACAACTGGAGAATCGATCATTTCTGAAAATTCATTTCTTAATATTCTAAATCCCTTCTTTTTTAGAATATCACACATGGTTACAGCAATAATTACTCTAAAATTTGATTTTAATAATTGCTTAACTAATAACAAATGCCGTGAAAGTTGACTGGCATCAACAGCTGCAATTATTAGTTTTGGTCTACCAAAAATTGGGTGTGAATATAATGAATCAACTGTTATTTGTTCATCCGGAGATCCGGGCACTAGACTAATTATTCCGGGCGAATCAAGAAGATTCCCAGCGATACTAAATCTGCTGTGAAAACTAGCTGCATTGTATTCAACAGTTGACCCCGGATAATTAACAGTTTTAAAGTTTTTGCCGCTCAAATAATTAAATAAAGTTGTTTTACCAGAGTTTGGCGGTCCAACAAGTGTAATTAAGGGAAGTACTTCAGAAAGGGTTTCTATCATATTAGTTTAATCGATTCTGCTTCGTTTCTTCTAATCGCAATCATTGTTCCTCTAAGCGAAAAAGCCAGAGGATCATTAAATATTGATTTGTTTACAAGTTCAATTTGTTGCCCAGGCGTAAATCCAATTTCAATAATTCTTCTGAATGATGGATGATTTATATCAATTTCAGAAATAATTGCTTTTTCCCCAAACTTAAGATTAGCAGCAGTTCTCATTACAATTTATTCAATTTTTATAATAATTATTAAGATTTAGTCTACATAAAACTAAATATGGGGGAATTGTAAAGCAAGGGAAAAATAAGGAGAATAATATCCTAAAAATATTATCTTGCATCTATAAAATAGATGCAAAGAGTTGATTATCTTATTTAAATATTTTATTTTAAATTGTCAATAACTTCGGAGGATATTATGAGGAAATTACAAGAAATAGCTTTATGCGTAATTGTCTCAGCCACATTACTTTTCTCACAAACTGCTACAAAACATGGTGAATTAACTTACAAAGATTTTAAAACTCCAAAATTTTGCGGTGCTGCTTGTCACGCAGATTTTTACCAGCAATGGAAACAGGCAATGATGTCCCAATCTTATACTCATCACTGGGATGAAATTGAATATTTTGAATTAGCTGTTCCGCATGCTGAAAAAGATGCAAAGGTTGCTGAAGTAAAGGATGGATGTAATGGCTGTCACGCACCAATATCATACGTTTCCGGGGATACTCCTCCACCAAAGCCGGAAATGAATTCTCGTGCAAATGAAGGAGTCTCTTGCGAAGTTTGCCATAGTATTACAGGATTTGAAGGCGATATCCCTTACAATTTTAATTATATCATGAAACCGGGAAAAACAAAGTTCAGTAGTAGAGATGGAGCAGTTCCTTCACCGGCGCATAAAATTGTTGTAAGTGATTTGAATCGCTCGGGTGATTTTTGCGGTATTTGCCATAATGAGAAGAGCACTTACGATGTGTGGGTGAAGTCAACACATTTAGAATGGAAGGAAGGTCCCTACTCAAAAGAGGGTGTTCAGTGTCAAGATTGCCACATGCCTAAAGCAGAATCAATTTTTGCTTCAATGGGAAGGACATATCCGGATACGCGTCAGCATCTTTTCCATGGTGCTCACGATCTCGGAAAAGTTAAAGGAACAATTGAATTAAGAATTCACCCCGATTTAAATGAGGCAGAACCTGGTGAAGCAGTAAAATTTACAATTGCACTATTTAATCAAAAAACGGGACACAAATTCCCAACTGGTTCTGTAGAAGATAGGATAGTTTGGCTGCATGTTGAAGCTATAGACGGAAATGGAACAGCTTATCATTTGCCAGTTGACAAAAAAGGATTTGATGGAGAAGAATACACCATTGCTGCTGATGTATTAGCATATCAAGATATGGGGATCGCATTAGGAAACGATACCTTTGAAGGTGTCCAGCGTGATGCAGTTCCTTTTGGCGATAGAATTTTCCGAATGCCTTATTTTGATTCTCAAGGGAGAATGACAATTCAGCAATGGAATACTGCTTCGCTCGGTGTTGATTATAGAATTGG
>CAYXXW010000105.1:0-8957 GCA_964469115.1 uncultured Melioribacteraceae bacterium | reverse complement strand
GATACATATCATCACACATTTTTTGAAATGTTGGGTAATTGGTCATTTGGCGATTACTATAAAGAAGAGGTAATTATTTGGGCTTGGGAATTGTTGACAGAAGTCTGGAAACTTCCTAAAGAAAGATTGTGGGCAACTGTTTATGAAACAGATACTGAGGCGTTTGAACTATGGAAAACAAAGACAGATATTAATCCGGATCATGTTTTAAAATTTGGAGCTAAAGATAATTTTTGGGAAATGGGTGAAACGGGTCCGTGCGGTCCTTGCTCAGAAATCCATATAAATGTTGGAGATGATTTTGATAACCCCAAATATGTTAATGCCGGTGTTGCCGAGTGTATTGAAATATGGAATTTAGTATTTATTCAAAATAACAGAGACGCAGAAGGAACTCTCCATGAACTGCCAGCAAAGCATGTTGATACAGGCATGGGTTTTGAAAGAATTTGTGCTGTACTTCAGGATAAAAAATCAAATTACGATACAGATGTTTTTCAACCAATTATTCAGAAAATTTCTGATGTGTCAAATGTCCCCTATAAAAAAGAAGAGGATCAAATTGCTATGCGCGTTATTGCTGATCACATCCGCACTTTAATATTTGCAATTGGAGATGGGGCAGTTCCCGGAAACGAAGGAAGAGGTTATGTATTAAGAAGAATTTTAAGAAGAGCAGCACGATATGGAAGAAAGCTGAACTTAAATGAACCATTCATGTTTAAGCTGGTTGATGTATTAGTTAAAACTATGGGTGAAGTCTTCCCGGAGATTAAATCTAATCAAAGCAACATTGAAAAAATTATTAAAGCTGAAGAAGAAAGTTTTAATGCTACTTTAGATAGAGGCATTGAACTGTTTGAAGATATTTCGAATAAGGTTCTATCCCAAAATTCTAAAGTAATTCCGGGCGAAGAAGTATTTAAGCTTTACGATACTTTTGGCTTTCCGGTAGATCTAACAAATGTAATGGCTGTTGAAAAAGGTTTAAGTATTGATGAAAGACAATTCAATAAACTAATGGATGAACAGAAAGATAGAGCAAGAAGCGCTACTAAAAATAAACTATCTTCTGTAAATGTACTGGAATCACTTTCGGATAATTCTGATTTGGAAGATTCTATATTTGAGGGATATGAAAAATTAGAAACAAAATCCAGAATACTGAGAATGGCAAATAATTTTTTAATTCTTGACAAAACCCCCTTCTATGCTGAATCGGGTGGACAAATTGGTGACACAGGTGTTTTAGAAGGAAATAATCAAATTAGAATTCTCAACACCGTAAAACATAATAATATTTTTGCTCATGAATATGAAGGAACCGTCTCAGAAGATTATAGCGAGAAAGTAATAGCCAAAGTCGATTCAAAACGGCGTTGGGAAATAATGAGAAATCATACTGCCACACATTTTCTTCATTCTGCATTAAGGCAAGTTTTGGGAACCCATGTAAAACAAGCTGGCTCTTATGTCGGTCCCGATAGACTTAGATTTGACTTTGCTCATTTTCAAAAAGTGACTCATGAAGAATTACAAGAGATTGAATCCATGGTGAACTTTAAATTGCGTGAAAACATTGAACTTCAGCATCATAGAAATATCCCTTTTGAAGAAGCAAAGAAAATGGGTGCTCTAATGTTTTTCGGTGATAAATACGGAGATAAAGTTAATATCATTCAATTCAGTGAATTCTCTTTGGAATTCTGCGGTGGGACACATGTAAAAAACAGTTCGCAGATTGGTTTATTCAAAATTATCAGCGAGGCTTCAATTGCCAGCGGAGTAAGGAGAATAGAAGCGGTAACCGGTTTGGGGGTTGAGAAGTATATACAAAATCAACTTCTTGAGTTAAAAAATGCCGATGAAAAAATTGCAAGATTAAATGATGAAAAGAAAAAGATTGAAAAAGAATTGGCTGAATTTAAGTTGAAAGAAAAACTTGGAGGAATTGATTCTATTGTACAAAACCCTGTTGAAGAAAATGGAATAACTATTTTTAAGGGTCGGGTTGATATAAATAATATGGATGAGCTTAAATCAATGGGTGATGAGCTGAGAGAAAAAATTAAGAGTGGTGTTGGAGTTTTAGTTTCTGAAATTGACGGGAAAGTGGGAATTGTTTGTGTTGTAACTGATGATCTAATTAAGAATAAAAAAATGATTGCCGGTAAAATAGTTGGGCAGCTTGCAAAAATTGTTGGCGGAGGTGGAGGCGGTAGACCTCACTTAGCAACTGCCGGAGGAAAAGATGTTGGCAAAATTGATGAGGCCTTAAGTAAAGTTGAAGAAGTTATATCGACCCTTAATTAAATGAATGATAAAATATCTTTAAAGAGAAAGCTATTCTCTTTGTGTGAAGAATACGTTAATCAGAAAATTGAATCTGCACAAGAAGCTATTGACAATGCCCAGAATTCAGCTAATGAAGAAACTAGAAGTAGTTCGGGTGATAAGTATGAAACAGGTCGCTCAATGATGCAATTGGAGATTGAAAAGTATTCTTCACAACTTGAAGAAGGATTAAAACTAAAGAAAACATTAAGCCAGATAAGTATAGAAAAATCCTTCGAATCCGTTATTCCAGGCAGTTTGGTTATTACGAATAACGGAAATTATTTTATTGCAATAAGCGCAGGTAAGGTGACTCTCAAAAATATTGATTACTTCTCAATTTCTATAGCATCTCCTTTAGGACAAGCGCTTTATAACAAATCTGTAAAAGATGAAATTAGTTTTAGAGATAAAATTTATAAGATTGAAGCAATTTATTAGTTTGAAACTTTTACCGATCACAAACACATAAAGTCAGATTTGATTTTCAATAACATACAATTTACCATTTTGAATATTCAAATCTACCTGACCCTTAAATCCTTTTTTCTTCATTTCTTCATAGAACATTCTTAAAAAATAACCATGTGAAACTATTAGAATATTTTCATATCCCGAATCTTTAAACAGCCTATAAAACTTGTTTATTCTCTTTTTTGTACCATCCCTATTTTCTATCTGTGATTTATATTTTTTATACCAAGCAATCCGTGCTCCAATATGCCAAAAGGTTATGGGAAGTTTAATATTTCTTTTTGTAAATGGTGAAATGGGAACTTCTATAAGTAAATCAGATTTAATAATTTCTTTATCATAAATAATCTCAGCAGTAGTAATTGCTCTTGGCAAGGCGCTGCAGTAACAGATATCCCAATCATCCGAATTTATTTTTAGTCCATTTTCATTCACCGGAGCTACGTCATAATTGGACATTGCTAGTGCAAATTCCTCTGTTGAGAGAAAAGACTTTTCATTTCTAATTACTTTAAAGTGACGAACTAGACCAAGTTTCATATAATTATTTATATTGGAATTAAACCTAACACGAGGATTTGTTTTCTTGAGTCAATAAACCATAAAAAATTATATTATTATTCTTATTATTGCGTTTATTAAATCTGACAAAAATCAAAAAGAAAATTACAAAATGAAAAATACAATAATTGAAAAAGTATTTGTAAAAGAAGTTAAAAATAAATTCAATGTTTACAATAGCTTGTTCTTAAACCTTCCATATCCAAATGTAAGTAATATTGGAATACTAATCCCCTTGCTTTATGAAGTGTGCAAACTTGGCTTAGAAAGAGGGAACGAACCAATCGAAATTTTAGATACTTTTTTCCGTGCTCATACACAATTTAAAACGGAAGAAGAAAAAATTGATTTTATGTTCAGAGTAATTCAATATGTTGAAAGACAAGTTGTACTCTACGATAGCGTTGAAGATTCGGCATTCTCTCAATTAATAAAACAGGAAAATGATTTATCTCTTTCCGATTATATCCATCTCATTAACAGTAAGAGTAATAAGACTGAATTGCTGGAAAAGTTATCAACCTTCAGTACAAGAATTGTTTTTACTGCGCACCCAACTCAGTTTTACTCTCCATCAGTTTTGGATATAATAAGTCGACTAAGAATATTTATAACTAAAAACGATATCAATGAAATAGATATTATACTTCAGCAATTGGGGTTAACTTCTTTAATAAACTCTAAAAAACCCACTCCATTTGATGAGGCAAAGAATATCATTTACTTTTTACGTGACGTATACTACGATGCGGTAATTGAGCTCTATTCAGAAATAAAGAAAAACTTGCAAGACAGTTCTTTTGATAATACAAATATTATTCACTTTGGATTTTGGCCCGGAGGCGATAGGGACGGAAATCCTTTTGTAACAGCAGACATAACCAATAAAGTTGCTGATGAGTTACGAATGACGTTAATGAAATGTTATTATCGTGACATAAAAATGCTTGAACAAAAGTTATCATTCAGGGGTGTTGAAGAAGAAATTAAAAATCTAAGAGATCAAATTTATTCATTAATGTTCGATTCAACAAAGTCGATTCATTATTCTGAAATGCTAATTTCATTAAATGCAATTAGGGAATCACTTGTTAGTAATTATAACAGTCTGTATTTAGAGGAATTAGAAAACCTAATTGATAAAGTAAAAATCTTTAAAACTCATTTTGCTTCTCTTGATATTAGACAAAATCATACAATACATAAACAGGCAATAGAAGAAATATTTAAACAAGCAAACTTGATTAACAATAGCTTAGATGAATTAAGTAAAGATGACTTAATCTCCATACTTCTTACCAAGGAAATTCAAATAAATATTAATGATATAGAAAATGAAATAGTAAAAGATACAATTAAGAATATTACTCAGTTAAAATTAATACAAAATAAAAATGGCGAAGAGGGATGCAACAGATATATAATTAGTAATTCGGAAGATATTTATTCAGTTCTTTTTGTGTTTGCGTTATTAAGATGGTTCGGTTGGCAAGATAAAGTTATTCCCATGGAAATTATTCCATTGTTTGAATCAATAGAAGGAATGGCAAACTCGGAAGCTATAATGCATGAACTTTTTACAATTCCGGAATATCGAGAGCATATAACTCAACGTAATAATTTTCAAACAATTATGCTTGGATTTTCTGATGGAACGAAAGATGGCGGATATCTTCAAGCTAATTGGTCAATTTTTAAAACAAAAGAAATTTTAACATCAGTCTGCAAAAAGAATGATATCAAAGCTATCTTTTTTGATGGCAGAGGCGGACCCCCAGCAAGAGGAGGTGGTAAAACTCACAGATTTTATGCTTCACAAAGTGATAGAATTGCAAATAACGCAATTCAAATTACAATCCAAGGACAAACTATAACAAGTAAATATGGAACTAAAGATCACTTTAAACATAATAGTGAACAGTTGCTGACAGCCGGATTGTCGCACAGTTTATTTGAAAAAGAAAATAGTATTTCTGATGAATCAAGAGATATAATTGATGATTTAGCAAAGCTAAGTTTTAAGAAATATAGTGACCTTAAAAATCATAAAATGTTTATCCCTTATTTAGAAAATAAAAGTACACTTAAATATTACGGAGAAACGAATATTGGTAGTCGTCCAACCAAGAGAGGAGATAGTAAAAAGTTGGAGTTAAAAGATTTAAGAGCAATTCCGTTTGTCGGCTCATGGAGTCAATTAAAACAAAATGTTCCCGGGTATTTTGGTTTAGGAACTGCAATAAAAACATTAGTTGATGATGGTAAGTTGGAGGCAATACAACATTTATTTAAGGAAGTTCAATTTTTCAAAGCTTTAATACTTAACAGTATGATGTCATTAAACAAATGTAATTTTAATTTAACAAGCTATATTGCCAAAGATGAAGAGTTTAAAGAGTTATGGGAGATACTATTTAAAGAATACGAACTATCAAAAGAAATGGTATTGCTTATTTCTCAATATAGCATTTTGATGGAGAAAGAACCAATTTCGCGAAGCTCAATAGAGATAAGAGAAAAAATTGTTTTGCCTCTGCTGGTTATTCAACAATCGGCACTGCAGAAAATTGAAGAAGAGTCTAATTATAAAAACAGTTATGAGAAAATTGTTAAGCGGTCGCTTTACGGAAATATAAACGCTAGTAGGAATTCAGCATAAATACCTAAGGATTAAATATTCTTAATTAATTCTTTATATCTGAAACAATCGCTTGTGTGATCATTTACCATTCCAACTGCTTGCATGAATGCATAACAAATTGTTGAACCAACAAACTTAAATCCGCGTTTCTTTAAGTCTTTGCTCATCAAATCAGATATTTCTGTTTTAGATGGTAATTCTTTCATGCTCTTGAACTTATTAACTATAGGTTTGTGATCAACAAACTGCCAAATGTATTTATCAAAACTTCCAAACTCTTTTTGAATTTTTATAAACTCTTTAGCATTAGTTACAGTTGCATTTATTTTCAATCGATTTCTAATAATTCCAGGGTTCTGTAATAATTTGGAAATTTTCTTGTCTGAGTATTTTGAAATCTTCACAGCATCAAAATTATTAAATGCCTTCCTATAATTTTCTCTCTTTTTTAGAACTGTTATCCAGCTTAAGCCGGCTTGCGCCCCTTCAAGAATTAACATTTCAAAAAGTTTTTGATCATCATGAACGGAAACGCCCCATTCTTCATCATGATATTTTATATACAGCGGATCACTCCCGCACCATTCGCATCTAACTTTCATTTAAGGTTCACTCTAATTTTTAAATAGATAGATTTATTCTAAATAAGTTAATGAAAAGTAATTCTTAAAAGAGCTGGTAAATTCAAATACTCTTTCAAAAATCTCTCTTTGGTTTACGTATTTGCTCTTTAATTTTTATTCTTTCTTCAGCCAGTATAACAAATTGAAATTTACTATTCAGAACACAGCATTTTCTACAAGGGACACATTCAACATTAAGCTTAATGCAGAATACTTTTTCTGTGTCTAAATGCGGACAAGAAAATGAGCTCATATAAAATGATACTTATATAAATCAATTAAACATTTAGATATAAATTTTTCTCATAAATAAAAAAAGGGGTAAAATTACCCCTCTTTAATCTGAAAAGATTATTAACAAATTAATCCGCAGGATGACCGGCTTGTCTGCCCTTGCTTGTTTCAATCGATTGAAGTGCTAAATAGTTATCTCCAAATTTTGCCAGATTATCAAGCTCCGAATCATACTGATCGAAATGGGTTTCTTCTTCGGAAACTAAAGACTCAAATACTTGTTTTGTCATTGAATCAGCATTTGCGGAACATTCATTAGCCCAAATATTATAGTCCTTTGCGCTATCTTGTTCCATCTTAGCTGACATTTTCAACATACCTTTTACATCGTGAATCTTTTTAACATCATGGCCGGCTTTCATTTCAACTTCACCTTTTAGGAAAAGAATTCTTTCCGCACATCTTTCAACGTGTATCATTTCTTCAATTGCCGTTTTTTTAAACAATCCGGCTAAAAGATCATAACCTTGATCATCACAATGAAAATGGAAATACATATACTGATGAACAGCATGAAGTTCATCGGCTATAGCTTTGTTTAATAACTCAATACTTTTTTCGTGCATAATTAGCTCCAATAATTTTATTAAGATATGTAAATCTAATATTATTATCCGAAAGTATAAACATGAATAAATCTCTAACTGAATTCTACTTATATGAAAGGCTGTTTCTTATGTGGAATAAATTATTATGAAGACGGTGGTCTGAAATTTTTATTACGGTAGGTTTTAGGTAATCATTATTATTTAGAACAATATCCGAAACATTTATAGGTTTATGTTTCTCCAGATATAATTCTTGTCCGGGAATATATCTTTCTTTATAAAGTTTAATTACTCTATCTTCTCCTCCAAATAGTTCTCTATCTCTAACAATTGCACGCTTTGTTGTATTTTCAAAGGAGGCATCAATAAAAAGTTTATAATCCCAATAAGTGAAAAGATGTTCGTTAAATAAGAAGATTCCTTCAAATAATAGGATTGAGTTTAATGGAGCTTTTTTCGTTTCAACATTGGTTTCCTTACTAACTCTAAAGTCATAAAATGATTCAATATATTCTAAATTTCCACTTGGACCAAGCGGTTCTAGTAAATATTTCTTTAATATTGGATAGTTATATGAATCTTCAAAATATCCATGAGGCGAGTATTTTCCCTGTCTGCGCCTTATTTCTGGAGGATTATGAAAACCATCTATATTTGCTCTGATTACTGTCCTGCCTAATCTTTCCAATGGTTCAACTAACTCATCTGCAAAGGTAGTTTTTCCTGCATTTCCAGCTCCGTCAATTCCAACTCTCACTGGATGCGGTAAATCAATGTTATTAATTACTTGGGCAATTTCAGAAATCAATTCTTTTCTACTTGGGAGATTTTTCATGGGCTAAATAATTAGTTATACTCCAAATTGAGTAAGGTGATGATCCAGATGTTTATAAAACATATTATTCCATTCTTGTTTGGTTAGTTTCCCAAAAGAGTGTGATTCTTTACCATCGAAATAAGATTCCCCTAGTTCTTGAGTTTTCGTTAAATAACTTGTCATTCTGATTTTTTCTTTCTCAAAATCTCTATCTTCTTTAATTAAAAATTGAGAAGCTGTTGGGAGACCTTGTTTATAAGGCTTTTCTCCAACAACGCTAGACTTTACAAATAATTTCAGAACCAGTTTCATGACTGGATTTGGCTTTGGATGAATGTCTTCAAAAACCATTTCGTAAGTTACGTTGCAATGGGATAACATTTGCGCGACTGTCATTTTACCCCATTTTCTTTTGGTTTCTGGAGTTAGTTTGTTAATGCGCTTTATTACTTCATCTGTTGTTGTTTTATCAAATATGTTTTTCATCTCTTTGTCACTTATTATTAAAGTTAATGTTCAGTAAATAACTTGTGTATAATATAAAAAGGCATCAATGCAGAGATGCCTTTTCGAGTTTTTGCAACTTCATTTATTCTTCAATTGTACTCAAATCACCTTCAGGTAAACCTTGAGCTCTTGCTTTTAATACTCGTCTCATAATTTTA
>CAYXXW010000104.1:0-8968 GCA_964469115.1 uncultured Melioribacteraceae bacterium | reverse complement strand
GTCGAAGAAATTAATTTATCTGCCGAATCATTGGACTTTCTCAATGACACTGAAACCAATAACATAATTGGTGCTACAATAATTGTAAACTGCATCAGCGATTCACTAACCAGTTCATAACCAAGAATTAACCGCGGTACCAACATCATGAAAACATAAATTAATGGCCCGAAAGAAATGCCGAGCAAAGCCCAATAAATTTTTTTTCTGTAAACCATGTCGATTAGATTTAATGCTGAATTTTCAAGATTTGCTATAGTTAGAATAAGTCCAATAATTAAAAAAATATCAGCCACGTATGTATGAAATTCGATGAAATATGTTTCCGCAACTTCATTTCCCCAAAAGAAAATGCTAATTAAATTAAAAAAACTAATAATTATAAAAGCAGCACTAGCAAAATAGAACGGAACAAGAAATACAAACTTAAACTTTGATTTCGGCTCAGGATATGTAAATCCAAAATGAAGAAATAGGGTAGGGACAAGAAAAATTCCAAATTCAAATAGAAAAAGCAGAATGAAATGGATAATTTTGTTATATGTTGTTATATCCCCAAAATCAAAAATTATCATCACCCCAGTGAAAATGGTGACCATATGAATAATATATGCAAAAACCGAATGACGATATTTTAATAATATAAAAATTCCTGTGAAAAAGTAAAAAAGTGCAACAATAATTAAGATAGTCAAATCAATCCAGTTATATTTTGGAGGCAAAACAATAGATGTTTCGATAATTTGTTCATCATATTCAGATTTTATTTTAACTACATCATATTTTTTATGATACAGTAAATAAAAATCGAGTAAACCGGATTTATTTATTTGTTTTCCATCGAACTCCAATATCTCTCTGCCCTTATGAATATTTTTCACATCGAAAGTAAAGCTGTTGATGCTTGTCTTATATTCTTGAGGTAAATCAGCTCTCTGCAGCAAAAGGTTAAGATTCAATCCGGCAAAGATTAACAAGATAATATCGGCTCCAAGAATAACTTTTAGTAATTTCTTTTTCATTGACACATTTCCTTCATATTAAACCAATAACGGCAGTTTGTCATTCGCCATCTCAATACTGCATGGCAGCCTGCCTGCCGGATCTCCGTCGAACTCAACTTCGGAATTTAGTGAGCTATTAGTAATTTCAATTTTTTTTGCAAAGTCGATTGATAAAAATGTTGAATTTGGAAATTCATTGCCTGAGTAAATTCTTTTTAGCATTCGGGGGCAATTTCTGAATCTTAAATTCGCCATTTTCATTAAATAAAAAGATGATTTAGGTGCGCACTCAGCCTTATAAACTTTAATTCCTGAAGCAATGTATTTTGAGATTCCTACGGAAAGATTGTAGACATTATTTAGTTCTATTGGTTTATTATCAATTTTAACAAAATAATCTGTGCCTCTGTACGTACAAAGTATTTGCAGAAGAGAAATGAATGTACCTAAAAAGTCCCCCGCATAGCTGCGAATACCTGAGTTAGCTTTCCGAGCAAGCGAGGCTCCCAGCCCAATATTAGCACAACAAGCAAAATATTTTGATTGTACAGAATCGCCACTATTCTTCTTTAATGCACCTTCCCGCTGAAAATCTATTTTCCCGATAGGGATTTTAATTGTATTTTGCTTAATTATTACATCACTTGCTTTAATTATATGGGTCGGGATCCCATAACTCTTGCAGAAATCTGGACTTGTACCAGTATAAATTACGCCAAATTGACAATCAGATTTAATTTTTCCATTATAATCATAAAAACCGTTGATGACTTTATTAATAGTTCCGTCACCACCGACAGCAATAATGTTTCTAACATTTTCTTCGTTGGCATTAACCGAAAAATTGTAGGCATCTTCGAATTCATTTATAAAAACGGCTTCATATTTGATGTTTTTTCGCTTAAGATACTTCATCGCTATTTGGGCCAACCCGGCAGATTTACCACCTCTTGAATTAGGGTTTATTATTAAAAGCGTTTTCATTTTAATTTAGTTTAAACGTACATTATTAAAAATGTCCAATGCTTTCGCTATTGAGCTTTCTCTTAAATTTGCTCCGGCTATCAATCTTATTTTTCCTTCATTTTTACGCACAGAGGGATAAACAAATGGAGTGGACATTATTCCATTGTTGAACAATTTTTTCGCTAACAATATGGTATCATCTGATGAACCAGCCACAATTGAATTTATCGGCGCTTTGCCGTTTACAATTTTGAAACCATTCTTCAGCAGCGAATTTTTTATGGCTTCAGAGTAATAATAAATTGTTTTTGAGCGGATATCGAATTCTTCTTCAACAATATCTAGAGCTGCGTTTATTCCAGCTAAAACAGCCGGCGATACGGCAGTTGAGTAAATTAAGTGCGAGCTGGAATAGCTAAGAAAATAGATTAGTTCTCTGCTTCCACCAACTACACCACAATTGTTTGCTAAGGCCTTGCCCAATGATGTAGTATAAATTCCATGAAAGTCTTCAATTTCAGAGTGTGAAATTATGCCCTTTCCTTTTTTCCCAATCACACCAATTCCGTGCGAATCATCAACAACAGGAATAGCATTATATTGTCGGCATAATCTATTAATTTCAGCGAATGGTGCAATTGCACCCTCTGTCGAAAATACAGATTCAGTAACTACAAATATTTTAGAGTAATCCGAAAACTTTTTTAGTAAGTGTTCAAGAATTTTCATATTGTTATGACTAAATGGTAAACTTTTGCATCCAACACTGCGAATTCCCTGAATTAATGAAGAATGACAAAATCTATCAAAAAGAACTATATCACCCTTTTGCGCAATTGCCGGAAATACGCCATTGTTGGCCTGATAACAGGACGGATAGACCAAAACATCTTCAACACCGATAAAAGCGGATAATTTTTTTCTAGTTACATTAAACAGTTCAGTATATCCACCCGCCACAGGAGTTGCGCACATTGAAACACCGTACTTGTTTATTGCTTCAATATAGGCCGTTTTAATTCTTTTGTCATTCGAAAAGCCCAAATAATTATTCGTTGCTAGGTTTATCATTTCTCGTCCGTTAACAATCAACGGATCGGCTTGTTCGCTGCTAATGGACATGTAGTATGGGTTGAAATTAAATTTTTTCAAAATAGAATCTTCAACGCAAAGCCTTTCTTCTAAACATTTTTCTTCATGTACCATGATTTACCTCCAATTTAGTTAATCTTGTTTTTTGAATAACACTTTGTGACTTCCCCTGAATCACACATAAAAACACATTCGTTACAATTCTTACATTTTGATTTGTATTCATTTTTTGCTTGCATTATTTTTTTAACAAAATTCGGCTCACATATGAAAGGTCGTGACAGACTTACTAAGTCAGTAAGATTATTAGAAACAGCGTATTCAATTTCCTGTTTACTTCGAAATCCGCCAACAGAAATAACAGGAATTGACGTAAGCTTTTTCGCCCTTTCTGCAAAAAGCAAATTATATACAGGCATGAATTGATTAAACTTTATTGCCATGAATTTTTGAATTGTGAATTTGTACATAGATTTTTTGATTTTACTATTGGTTTCAAATATAGGATTGTGTTTGAGAACGGAATCGATGTTTAATTTTCCCCTGAAAATATTCAAAGCGTAATCCATTGTTCCGCCACTAATTTCGATTGCATCGAATTGCTTTTTGTCCAAAAACTTTATCAGGTTGTCAAATTTTTCAGGGAAAAAATTATTAGAAAGATTGTGATCACCACTTATTTTTATAAGAACTGGAAATGAATGTCCGCACACATCTTTGATTTTATCGAAGACATCTTCCAACAACTTTGTTCCCAAGCCTGTTGATTTATCAATCCCGAATTCATTTTTCAATTTGTTTGTTTCTGGTAAGAGAAATTGATGCAAAAGATACCCATGGGCCGCTTGAAGCTGCACCCCGTCAAAACCAGCTTCCTTTGCATATAATGCTGAATTTGCGAATTGATTAATTACATCATCCACATCCTTATCCGAAACCAGTTTCGGTTTTTCTCTGAAATATACCGACCTTTTTTCTGAGCTGGATATTGGAATTGAGTTGGTTTCACTTTTAATCGTTTGCCGTCCCGCATGAGCAAGCTGGATAATTATCGGGCAATGATATCTATGAACTACTTCAGTGACTTTTCGGAAGTGATGAATTTTATCATATGAATCAATTCCAGACTGGGCACGCTGCATAGCTTTGCCTTTTCTGGATATAAATGAAAATCCAGTGATTATCAATCCCACATCATTTTTTGCTAATGTTTTGTACATTGCTATGTATTCTAAACTTGGAAAGCCATTGTTATCAGATGCTCCCTCGTAAGTTGCGGAACGTACAATTCTATTTTTCAAATTCAGACCAGCTACTTTGACTTCATTGAATGGATTAATTTTCATGGTCACGCCCTCACATTCGAATGAAAGTTAAAAAGCAATCCAATTAAAAAATAGGAAAGAAGAAATAACAGAACACCTAGTGCCGGGTTGAAAAGTGAGATAAATGCTGACTCAGAGCAAGCACATGCTCGGAAATTAATTGATAATGCGAAATAAGTCATCTCTCCTTTTGGGTTTTTATAAAATAGATACCCGGTCCATAATTGCAGTCCTGTTGCAAGCACTCCCAGTTCAATAAAAATTCCATTTAGCTCGAAGCTCCAAACGCCAAGACCGAAATAAATAATTAAGAAAAAAAACAGAGGCAGAAAAGCTAATATTAGAGACAGCTGCTGAGACTTTTCAATTCCGAGCTTAACGATGAGAGTACGCTTACCCGCAGCTTTATCCCCTTCATAATCCTTGAAATAAGTGTAATACGTCATAATCCCATTAACCAATGAAACATAAAGAATTAAAAATATTTGGCTAAAGGAAAGTAAAGAGATATTCGATTCCCCGGCTGCTAAAAATCCAAACATTGTACATGTTGAAATCATCAATCCGAAAATAATATTACCCCAAATTCCGTAGCCTTTCGCATATTCATAAACTATATTAAGTGCAACACCTATCACTAATGGAATCACAGCATATTTTTCAAGAAAAATCCAGGTAATAGAAAATGCAAAAAGCATAAAAACAGATGATAATAGAACTGCGAAAACTGGATTTAATTCGCCGGTAACCATTGGTCGGTCGGGCGCATTTATTTTGTCCTCTTCAAATCCTAGGTAATCGTTGTAAATTTGATTTATACCCCACGCGAGAAATAATATGAATAATATTATTATGAATTTAGATGCCGGTGTGGTTGTTTCATGAATGTTTCGCGAATACGGTATCGCAAAATCATTTTCTGCAAAGAAGAGATACTGGTAGTAAGAAACACCAATCAATCCAGCCATTCCCGTGATAAATGAATAATAAAGTCTCATCGACTTAATGTAAGCCTTAAGAAAGGTCATTATGTTTTGCATAAAATTCAATTATCCGCCTATAATTTTACAGTCTTATCGTAAAAATCTGGCACTGTTCCCCGCTCCCAATTATCAATTATTTTTTTTGAAAGATCTTTTGATAAGGGTAAGGATTTTATATTCTTTTCTTTCATTATTTTGTGTATTTCATTCGAACATTCCTCACAAATCCATTTATCACCTGGAATTTCAAAACTTTTTCGCATTCTATTGTAAATCAATTCAAATTCTTCTTCCTGTATATTGCCGTACGAGATATTTAAAAATTCACACGGCTGCACATCACCTTTAGCGTTAATGTAAAATCTGTCCGTTCCTCCAGCCGTGCACCCGAACATGTCATTTCGCTCATCAACTATTTGTGCTGCAATGAAGGGAAAATTTTTAAATTCAGGTTTGTTGTTGTATTCATCTGTTAACTTCTCAATATATTTTAAATCCTCACTTGTAAATTTTGAAACCACTTCTCCCAACCAACCGCCAGATGGTTTTGGTTTTATTAATTGAAGAATTGAAACGCCTAAATCCTTAGCTGTTTTCATTACAGAATGAAAATTGCCGTTGTAAAAATCTTCTTTCATCAAGCAACTGTTAGCGGCAACTTCCAATCCTGCTTGATGACATTTATCCATACCGTTTTTAATGGTCTCCCAAGCATCATTCCGTTTCATAAATTCATTGATTTTTTCCGGTACACCCGAATGAAGCGAAAACATGATACCCTTTACACCTAATGATTTTAATATTTGGAGATTCTCTAATGTCATTCCATCACCGGTTGAGTTTATCCAAATTTCCCCCACTGAAATGGATTCGCACACTTTTTTTAATTTGTCGAAGACAAGAAACGGTTCACCTCCTTCGATATTGAAAAAAGAAACACCTTTTTTATCAAGCTGTTTTATTGCATCGCACACGACATTGATTTCAGCGTCTTTACCATTATCCAATTTTTGGTAGCAGTGTTCACAATTGTATCTGCAACCGGATGTTACTGACACCAGTACGGAAATACATGGCATTTTCTCATTGCTTATCATTACTTTTCTGCATGATTTGAAAAATGCCCTGGAAGGAAATGCAGGAACATATAAATTCATTTTCGTAAAATTGCCAGATTTTACGAACTTGTTCTTCTCCAACTTTGAAAAGAAAAATAGAAGTCGTTTCAAGAATCGAACGAAATGTTTTGCCGGAAAATTCCCGGTGAGAATTTGACGAAGAAAATATAAGAATACATATAATTTTATATATATAGTAAATATCTTCTTTTTTACACCTATTAAATAAGTTATATTATTCATCATGCACTCATTTGTTTATAAATAGTTATTTTCCTTATACCAGCCTACAGTCTTTCTTATGCTTTCTTCAAATGTATAATCAAGCTTAAATCCCAATAAATTCTTCAATTTTTTGTCGGAATACTCAATGTTATCATAAAATATATTTACTCGAGATCTTGAAATGGGCGGTGGATTTTTAATCTGAAATATTTTGTAAAATAGTTCTATTGATAAAGCGAATGGGTAAATCATGAATTTTGGAATTCTATAAGGTATTTTGTATCCCGCTTCGACGCAAAAACTATCGAATAATTTATATTGATATTCCGCTCTCGGGGCAACCGCAAGTATTTGATTTATCCCTTCAAGTTTTTTCTTATAAGCCAGATAATATACTTTAGCAAGGTCCCTTGCGTAAATTGTATGAAACCTATTTCCCTTCGATCCTGGAACAAATCTTAATCCACTTTTTATTGATTTTAGAAATTCAAAAAAACCAGAATGAAACTCTCTTTCACCATATATCCAAGCGGGATCAATAATCGTTAAGTTAAGATTGTTTTCTTTTGCATAGTGAATTGCTAGTATATTTGCGTCGGCTTTAGTATCTCGATAGTAATTCATCCCCGATGAGAATATTCTATCTAAAAAATACTTGTAGTGCGAATCATATAGACCATCTTCGTTTTTTATTTCTGTAGAAGATTCCTCTCCGTAGCATGAAATTGAACCTGTGGTAATGACATTTTTTATTCCGCAATGTACAGCGGCTTTTAACACATTCATGGTACCGGTAACATTTGTTTTGTAGAAGTCCGCAAATGTTCCCCAGTCAGAAACTTTTGCGGCGGTGTGTATTATAAAGGCCTTCCCAAAGAAAGATTTGGTTAAACTATCGAAATCTGTTATATCTCCGTATTTTATTTCTACATTCAGTGTTTCTAAAATTTCAGAACGGCGATTATTCCTAATCAAGCAAGTTACGCCAAGCCCTTCACCAGTAAAATATTCGGCGATATGACTTCCGATAAGCCCATTTGCTCCTGTTATTAAAACATTATTCATTTTTTTAATAATTTTATTTTTCAAATATTCAGTTAAGCATATAATGTATTTGTAATGGTCAATAAAATCTCTTCCCCAAATATTGAAGTCGCTCAAATCAATATTGCGGTTGTATGCGTGTAATATTTTTTTCGACTTTTCTGCTATAGTCCCGATTTTATGTAAATTTACACCGATTGATTCGGCTTCAATAACTAGCTTTTCTTCATTGCTTGGAGATACCGTGAATAACAATTCGTATTCCCCACTTTCGCCCAACATTAGAATTTCCGGCGGTAGACAAAGTAAATTCACCAATTCGATTCCGATTAACGAATAGGGAATTTCCGAAATAATAAATCCAGTATTATTTACTTCTGAAAGAATATTGAGCGATTTAAATAACCCGTCGCTCGTATCAATGCAAGCATTTGCATATTTTGAGATTAGCTGTGACTCTTTTTGCCTCAGGGGAAATATTACCTTGTTTCGTTCGAATAGCAACTCCAGCTCAGGTCCCTGCTTTATTAAACTAGATGCAGCTTCAAAGTTTCCATTGCCAATTTCACCTGTTACGTAAATTAAATCATTCAATTTTACACCGGTACGTTTTAATAATTTGTCCATTTTCCCTATCACAATTCCAGTGAAATTCCATCGATCGGAAAATCCGATATCTCCACCAATAAAACCTATGCCACAAGGTTCAAGTATTGACGCAATCCCCTTTGAAAACAAGTTGACATAGTCCAAATCCCACGAGTCCTGTTTTGTAAAGCTATTGCTGAAAAATAATGGTTTGCCGCCACACGCGAAAATATCGCTGATTGTGCCAATAGCAAGATTTACACCAAGTGTAAAAGGATCATCAACTCTAAAGTGGTCCTCTTCCGAATAACTATCCACGGTTAGAAGGTAATCTTCACATCCAAGCTTGAGAATTTCGCAGTCGGATTCAAAAAAATTATTTTGATGAAATGGGGATTTTTTGAAATTTTTCAGAATTTCAGAAATTATTTGATTTTCAGTGTTCATCTCATACCGAATATTATTATTAAATACCTAGGTGGAATTTATTTGAATAATCAATTTAAGATGTCATAAATATGTCATAATTATGACATATTTTTTTAATAAATGAATGAAGATCCGTAGAAAAATTTTCTAAGAATCTTCTTAATGCTGAATAAAATAGTTCAGTGAAGGCGCAT